>JAURWD010000131.1 GCA_030655145.1 Ferruginibacter sp. | reverse complement strand
GTCTTTTTTTGACCACATTGAGGACCTCCGCTGGCATATGATCCGGAGTATTATCGCCTGGCTTATTTGCGTGATTGCCATCTTCGTCTACATCGATGCCGTGTACGATTATTTAATTCTCGCTCCTACCCGGCAGGACTTTTTTACCTACGGGGCGCTTTGCCGCCTGGGCGAATGGCTCCATCTTGGAAACAGTCTCTGCATGCCCGCGGTGAAAATTGACCTGCAGGTAAACACTGTCAACGGCACCTTTACTTCAGCCATCAGCATTGCGATGATCGGGGGATTGATCGCCGCGTTTCCTTACATTCTTTGGGAACTATGGCGTTTTATCAAACCCGCGCTGTCACCAAAAGAGATCCGTTATTCGCGAGGTAGTATTTTTTGGCTATCGACCTTATTTTTTCTTGGCGGACTCTTTGGGTACTATCTTCTCGCACCTTTCACTTTTAATTTCCTCGCTGGCTTCACACTTGGAAACTCAGGCTTGATCATTTATCGGCCTGCCCTTGATGATTATACCGACACCCTTACGAATCTTATCCTGGGTTGTGGCATCGCCTTCGAGCTCCCCATCTTTTGCTTCGTGCTTGCGAAAATCGGGCTTGTGACCGGGTCCCTGCTCAAAAAATATTTCAAATTCGCTTTCGTCATCATCCTGGTTGTCGCGGCCGTGATCACTCCCTCGCCTGATTGGACGAGCCAGTTCCTCGTAGCCATTCCACTTCTTTTTCTTTATTGGGTCAGCATTTTATTAGCGACCATGGTCGAAAAGCAGCAAGCCAAACAACAGGCCTAGCGTGGGGTTAGGGAAATTATTAAAATAATTTGCCAATTGTAAATCCAACCCCTTTACACAATCGTATTTAAGCATATCATTGTAAACTAACCCGGCAAAATCAAGACAGCAAAACGAATGAAGTTGATGCTATCATATTTTCTAATTGGCTTGTATGCCGTTGTAATGGTTAAGCCCATTATGCCACAACTTGCTGATTGTTTTGCGCACGTGCTGAATTACTCCGATCATGTAAGGATCGTTCATCAAGAGAAAGGTGTCCTGCATGTTCATTACGAATATGCGGAGCAGGCAAAAAAGGATAGGTCGCCCAATGCCTCCAATGAGGTTTCTAAACAGTTTAATTTTTCAGCCGAACACCTCATCGGCGATGTCATAACCAGTATTCCTTTTACCGCTGAACCGCAGGAATTTTTGTTAGAAAAGAGCTACTCACTTCCCCATAAATTTTCCGAAAAGGTTCTCCCTCCTCCCCGATCGTAGCCTTTATTTTCGAGTGCACTGTTTTCTCCAGCACCGCCCAATTTGGCAGGGAACATGCTGGGCAGTACCCCGCCTATCCGTTAGCTTAAAAGCGGACTTGTCATTCATGTCTGTCTGCGTCAGTGAAACCTGTGTTCCGGGTAATCAAACAAAGATTGAAAATGTTGACTTGATCCTGCAATACGTGTGCACTGTCGCTATTGCTCACAACGAGGCACTATACAGTCTGCCCTACCTATTTTCTTACCATTGCTACAAGCACAAACGAGATGAAATTTCTTTACCTGGTTCTTGCTCTTACGAGTACGATTTTTAATTCTGCGCAGGTACTTGCCCAGTTCAATTATTCCGGCAAGGTTACAGATGCGAACAATACTCAAAACCTACCCTTTGTTTCACTTCATGTGAAAGGTCAATCGTCCACCTTCATTGCCGACAAAGATGGGCGTTTCAGTTTCCGGTCAAAAAATGATTCAGCCGAACTCACGCTGTCAAGCCTCGGTTACAAACAGCTAACCGTTACCGTTAGCTCAGGTGATGGGCTAAACATTATGCTGGAAAGAGAAGTATTGAACATGAAAGATGTTGTGTTGGTACAGCGCGGTGCGGTGACAAAATTTCAAACCCTGGCGAAAATTGATCTCGATCTTAATCCCGTAAAAAATACCCAGGAGTTGCTCCGGCTTATGCCGGGATTGTTTATTGCGCAACACGCAGGTGGAGGAAAAGCGGAGCAGATCTTTCTACGCGGCTTTGATGTGGATCATGGAACGGATGTGGAAGTTTCGGTTGATGGCATGCCGGTGAATATGGTTAGTCATGCGCACGGACAGGGATATGCAGATGCACATTTCATCATTCCTGAAACCATTGACCAGCTTGACTTTGGTGCCGGCCCCTATTATGCCGCTCATGGCAATTTGAATACCGCCGGTTACGTTTCGTACGGGACTTTTGAAAAATTACCTGCCAGCCGCGTGCATGTAGAAGCCGGGCGATTCAATACAATACGCACGTTGGCGATGATTGATCTATTGAAAAAGAATAAAGACAAACAGAATGCTTACCTGGCGGGAGAATATTATTACACCAACGGGCCAACGATAAACCACCAACATTTCAATCGCATGAACCTGTTTGGGAAATACAATTTGTCCATTTCACCGCGTACGGAACTGACAGCTTCCGGATCTTATTTCTCGAGTAGCTGGGATGCTTCGGGCCAAATACCTGGACGGGCAGTGGAGCAGGGTATCATTGATCGTTTTGGTTCCATCGATCCCACCGAAGGGGGCATCACGGCACGCATGAATGCAAACCTGGTAGTGGCTCATGATTTTGAGAACGGACTTACCTGGCGCAACCAGGCATTTTATATTCAAAATAAATTCAGCCTGTTTTCAAATTTTAGTTTTTTCGCCAATGACACGATCAACGGCGATGCCATCAACCAGGCGGAATACCGGAACATTGTTGGCTTCCAGTCAACGCTTCGTAAAGAGTATGAGTGGAATAACTGGGCCGCTATAACCACCCTTGGCACAGGTTTAAGATCAGATGCTACACAGGATTCCAAATTAACGAGGGTGGTTAAGCGCTCCTTCCGGCAAAACGTAAAACTGGGTGATATCGATGAACTAAATTTTTCCACTTATCTGCAGCAACAGCTCAGTCACGGGCGCTGGTTCGTGGAGGCCGGCTTGCGGTTCGATCGGTTTCAATTCAGCTATTTCGATAAACTGCAATCGACGCAGCAGCCGGCCCGCGCCAAATCGATCCTCAGCCCCAAAATAAATATCCAGTATGCGCTCAACCCAACTGTTCAATTGTACGTGAAATCAGGCAAAGGGTTTCATAGCAACGATACCCGGGTGGTAGTGGCAAACCAGGGAGAGGCGATCTTACCAGCTGCACTTGGAGGGGATATCGGTGTGGTGCTAAAACCGGGAAAGCGTTTATTCGTAAACGTTGCTGCCTGGCACTTACACCTGCAACAGGAATTTGTTTATGTTGGGGATGAAGGCATCGTGGAACCCAGTGGCCAAACCAGTCGCAACGGGATAGACCTGGTGGTTCGGTATCGTTTCGCACCATTCCTGTTTGGCAGTTTGAACCTGAATGCAACAAGAGCGAGGGCAGTGCACAGCCCCAAAGGGCAGGATTACATTCCGCTGGCACCTTCGCTGACCAGCACAGGCGGGCTATTTTATAAAGGCGCCAACGGCTTTGGAGTTGGCTTAAATTGCCGGTATATCATGAGCCGCCCTGCAAACGAAGACAACTCGATCACGGCAAAAGGATATTTTATCACCGACGCTTCTGTGAATTTTACAAAACAACATTTCGAGATCGGGCTGGCGGTCGAAAACCTGTTTAATGCGCAATGGAATGAAGCCCAGTTTGCTACCCTATCGCGATTGAGAAACGAGTCGGTACCGGTAGAAGAATTAAACTATACGCCAGGCACACCCTTATTTGCACGTGTTAAGCTGGCCTATATTTTTTAAGAGAAGTGCAATTCATTTCACTGTCAATTTCCAGCAAAGCGGCAGCAATAAAACGGTATTTCGAACGTTACAATTATCTACCAGGCCGCACGAGCGATTGTGAATAATAAATGACCTGGTATGTCAGCCTATGAAGCACATAATTTCCATGAAATGGAGCAACAGCGAGAAGTACCTGGTACTGCTCACGGTTTTTTTACTCATGGGGCAGATGTTGTTATCCGGATCACTTCCCGTAAAATTTGGGTTTATTGCACAGCCTGCGACTTTCCTCTCTTACGTGAACTTAGGTTACACGCGATTCATCACAGCAGGTTTTTATCATGGTGCTTTTACCCTTGCATTCTTCCTGCTGTCACCAAAAACTGAAGACATTGTCCGGCAGGCAATCAGTTTTGCCGCGTGTTTTTTGTTTGCTGAATTACTCACCTTACAAGGCATGGTTAGCACAAATGCGTACATCCTGCAAAGTCTTGTGTTGTTATCCGTATTTTTTGTGTCGCTGGAAAATATTTTCGCCCGCAAACTAAAGATCGACAACACACGTCATTTGCTGGTGGCGGCATGTGGCCTGGTACATGGTGCCGCGATCGGGAATATGTTTTTAAACTCCGGGGCAGCAGACCCGACAGCACTATTCTCGTATGCTTCTTTTTCAACAGGCTTATTGCTCGGAGAAGTTTCCATCCTGGCGGCCTTGTTCGTGGTGGTGGGGAAATTTTTGGCGACCAAAGAATTTTATAAAAGGCTTGTCGTAACGCCCGTCTCTCTCCTCCTCGCTGGTTATTGTCTCTATGAAGTTTTTAAGCTGGTTGTAGTACCAAATTAAAACAGCTTATTCCCAGCCACTCGCCAGCACATCTGCCAGGTGCATGGTTTTCAAGGGCCGCTGTTTTCCTTTTATAAATCCGTCCAGGTGCATAAGGCAACTCAGATCAGTTGAGATCATATATTCGGCACCGGTAGCAAGTGCGTTGTTCACCTTCTGATCAGCCATTGCGATAGAAATGCCTTCAAATTTAACGGCGAAACTTCCACCAAAACCGCAGCAGGTTTCTACGTCATTCATTTCCACCATTTGTAATCCCTTCACCTGCGACAATAGACTGCGTGGGCCCTCTTTGATCCGGCATTCCCGCAGGCCAGCACAGCTGTCGTGGTAGGTAGCTTTCCCGGGAAGGACCGCGCCAAACTGCTCAATTTTCAACACCTGCGTCAGGAATTCTGAAAACTCAAAGATGCGGCCGGCGAGCCCTGCAACCTGGCTTTGTTTACCGGGCTCATCAAACAACTTACCGTAGTAATTCCTTACAAACCCCACACAACTTGCACTCGGCGCAACCACGTAATCAGCATTGTCAAAATCTGCGATAAACTTGTTACAAACTGCTTTTGCCTCATCCTGGAAACCAGCATTAAATGCAGGTTGCCCGCAACAGGTTTGATTCGTATTATAATGTACTTCACAACAAGCCTTCTCCAACACTTTTACCATGTTGAAAGCAGTCTGCGGATAAAGTTGATCCACGAAACAGGGAATGAATAATTGAACTCGCATACGCTTCCCCGTTAGGGGTGTTCTTTAAAAAAATGATTATCTAAAATGCGGGGGTGAGACTAATTCAGGAAGCCGATACCGGCGGGTTAACGAGCTGGGCAGTAAGGTTTCGTTTTAAAGTGATCATCTTCAAAGCGGCAATGGCAGCCTCTTCACCCTTATGACCATGAATGCCACCCGTGCGCTGATCAACCTGTTCCTGGTTATTAACCGTAAGCACGCCAAAAATGGTCGGCACGGGCAAGGTGAGATTCAATTGTACAATCGCCTCAGTGGCGGCTTTACACACATAATCAAAATGCGGGGTGTCACCCTTGATCACACAACCCAGGGCGATAAAGGCAGCAGGCTTGTCATCTTTGTATTTGTAAGCCTCCCAATAAGTTTTAATGCAATAACCGATCTCGAATGCTCCTGGCACAGTGATAGATTTATAACACACACCAAACTCGTCCAGCACCCGCACACAGCCTTCTTCAAGCTTATCTATCGAAGGCGCGTTCCATTCGGTACGGATAATAACAACACAGGCATCCTTTGGTAAGTGGATGCCTGTTGTATCATATAAATTTTGTGAACTGACTGACATAATTCCCTGTTTGCTTTGACGATGATTGATACGGTTTGTCGAAACTCTTCCAGGAATCGGACCTTATTTGAAAACACCCAATCTTGCAAGATTTTTGTCGATGTCTGCATTGTGCGTACTCGCCGGGTATTCTGCTTTGATCTTTTGTAGAAGGTCAATCGCTTCCTTTGTTTTACCGGTCGCTTCAGCAAATTGAGCAGCTTTAAACAGGTGCTCACTGGTCATGAATTCATCCTTTGTATTAACGGCTGCAGCTTTTTTATAATAATCAAGCGCCTCGTCGTTTTTCTTTAATTCAGAATAAGCATCGCCTAACATACTGTAAGTAACGCCCTGAACCTGGGTAGCATCTGTAGAAAAATCTTTCAGGTGCTTGATGGCCTTGTTGAAATCCTTACTGTGTAGATAGCAGGCGCCGGCAATAAAGTTAGCACGGTTACCTGCTGTTGTACCACCATAATTACTTGCAATTTTCAGCACACCGGACGGAATTCCATTACCTCCGTTCAATACCAGGTTGATAGAATCTTTGTTAAACCCGGTTTGGGTCATTTTGCCAAACAATTGTTCTGCAGGGAAAATAACATCCGCTGCTTTGACTTCTTTTGGTTCTACGATCAATGATTTATAACCGATCCATCCTGCAACCAGGAGGATAACAGCCGAACCAACATATATGATCGGCTTGCTAAATTCCGCCCAAAATCCTTTTGCACGGTCAACAACTTCATTCGATTCTGCCACGGGTGCTATAACTTGCTTCTCTGCCATTTTGTTTTTTTGTTGTCTTCTGGTTTTCGCTGCTTAAGCGATCTCTGTGACAACGCTTTTTTATTTTAAAATTAAATGTGTACCTGTTTTTTTAGTCTACGATAAAAGGATAATCCTGCTGGGTGTAAACATCTTTCAATAATTCGTCATCGTTCGGCCATGGACTTTCTTCAGCGAACTGAACACTTTCATCCACCTGGCCTTTAACGCGTTCGTTGATTGCTTCGATATCCGCATCACTCACATTGTGATCCGTTTTCAAAACTCGGAGTACATGCTCGATCGGGTCACGTTCTTTGTATTCTTCCACCTCATCCTTTGTGCGATATTTCTGCGGATCACTCATACTGTGACC
Source organism: Ferruginibacter sp. (assembly GCA_030655145.1). Lineage (GTDB taxonomy): Bacteria > Bacteroidota > Bacteroidia > Chitinophagales > Chitinophagaceae > Ferruginibacter. The sequence goes on along the minus strand of JAURWD010000131.1, from coordinate 9,260 downwards.
TTTGTAGCGGTAAGTTTTTACCTCCAGCAAAGTTGGACCGCCTTTTTCACGGGCACGATTTACCGCACGAAGAATGGCATTGTGTACTTCCTCAGGACTCATACCATCAACGGTATCACCTGGCATATCATACGCATCTGCCAGTTTATAAAGATCCATCACGTTGCTTGTTCTTGCAACAGACGTTCCCATTGCATAATTATTGTTCTCGCAAATAAAAACTACCGGAAGTTTCCACAGCATCGCCATGTTAAATGTTTCATGCAACATACCCTGGCGGGCAGCTCCATCTCCAAAGAAACAAAGTGCAACATTATCGGTGCCTTTATAACGCTCAGCAAAAGCTAAACCAGCACCGGTTCCAATTTGCGCACCCACAATTCCGTGTCCCCCAAAAAATCCTACATCCACACCAAAAAAGTGCATGCTACCACCTTTACCCTTGCTACAACCGGTCGCTTTTCCATAAAGCTCGGCCATACATGATTTTGGTGAAACACCCTTCGCGATTGCCAGGGCATGATCGCGGTAGGCAGTAATAAATTTGTCATCAGGATTCGTGGCGGTCATACAGCCCGCAGCAACGGCTTCCTGCCCGATATATAAATGGCAGAAACCACGAATTTTTTGCATCCCATACAACTGGCCGGTCTTTTCTTCAAACCGACGTAACAAAAGCATTAATTCGTACCAGTACAGGTAGGTTTCTTTTGAAAACTTTGTAGCCAAGGTTTTATGTTTTAGGCGGCAAAGATAAGGGGAAAAAGCAAAAAACGAACTCGCAAAACAGTTGATGAATATTTTTGTCCGGGCTGTTGTACCATGCTGAAATTCATAGGCGTCGCACCCTTGTACTCCAGCACTTTATCAGCGATTCTCGAGGTTTGGAATAACCATATTTGTACGCGTCGGCGGTGGCTTAATCGGGTCGATTTGAGCGATCACTACCGCAGTAGCTGAAGCCCTCCTGGCATATGTCTTTCTGCTTATCCCTCGCCCCGCGAATTATGGAGGCGCTTTTATTATCTTGCACGCTGATGCTCACCCTGCAAAAGATCATACTTACCCAGTTTAAAAATTACGACCAGGCTTCATTTTCTTTCACCGAAAGGGTAATTGGCATTTGCGGGCTAAATGGAAAAGGCAAGACCAATCTCCTCGATGCCATTTATTATCTCTGCTTCACCCGTAGTTATTTCTCCCGTTCCGACGCATTTAACATTCAATTTGACAAAGATGGTTTTCGGCTGGAGGCTCAATATGTCCGTGACAGCAAACCTGAAAAGCTGGTCTGTATCAACCGCGGAAATTCGAAAAAAGAACTCCTTTTGAACGATGCCGTATATGAAAAGTTCTCCATGCACATCGGCCGTTTTCCAGCGGTGATCATTGCGCCCGACGACATCATGCTCATTACCGGTGGCAGCGAAGACCGGCGCCGGTTTCTTGACACCTTGCTAAGCCAGGTAGATGCGGGCTACCTGCAACAACTGATCGTGTATACCAAGGTGCTTCAGCAACGCAATAGTTTATTAAAGCGATTTGCCGAGCAAGGCAAAACAGACTGGGGATTGCTGGAAGTGTTGGATGAGCAACTCATCCAACCCGGCAACTACATCTACCTGAAGCGGAAGGATTTTGCCGCACAGATGATTCCCCTGGTGCAGCAATTCTACCGACAGATCGCACAAAACGAGGAGGTTATAGTCCTCAATTATGAAAGCCAGCTCAACACGCAAACCTTTCATTCCATCATCAACCAATTTCGCGAAAAGGACTTTGTGTTACAGCGCACGAATGGCGGCATTCATAAAGACGATCTTTCAATAGAATTGAACGGGCAAGTGTTTAAGAACATCGCTTCGCAGGGGCAGCGCAAAAGCCTGCTCTTTGCTTTAAAGCTGGCAGAGTTTGAATTATTGAAACAAAAAAAAGGGTTTGCTCCCCTCCTGCTCCTCGATGATGTTTTTGAAAAACTTGATGACGAACGAATGGGCAACCTCCTGCATTGGGTGTGCAATGAAAACGAAGGCCAGGTGTTTATAACTGATACGCACAAGGACCGCATTGAAGAAGCGTTCAGGACTTTGAACACGCCCTACCAGATCATCGCCTTAAACTAATCTGCAAAAAGTTTTTAGCGAAGGTCCTTACCGATCATACCGTCATGTTGCCTTCATCCAGCTATTTGGCGATTTCAAACAGGTTTATCTTGGTTGCACAAACTGCATCGCCTATTTTGCCCCCATGAAAAAATTAACCATCGCCCTTTTTGCTTTTTGCTTCACCGCAGTTTCTGCAAGTGCTCAATGCGAAAAAAGCCTGCGCATCACCTCGTCCAAAACAGAATATTTAAACGAGGACACCGTGCTTCATAAAACCGTCGAAGAAAACACGATCATCGAGATCACTAAAACCACGATGACCATTTCACCTGGAACAAAAAAAATGGTGGCAACAATTGTGAGCGAAACCTGCTCCTGGAAAACACCTTATGTTGAAGGCAGTACGGTTTACAAGGTCACGTTTGAAGAAGAAAGCAAAGTGAAAAACGCTACAGTGGTAATTGAAGGAAAAGGAGGTTCTTTAACTATGCTCGTAACACCGGACGGCGCAGAGTACATGATCCGTGTGCCCATCGATAAGTTTGATGAGAAGTTGTAAACCATCGCATTATTTTCATTGTATAGAGATCTCACAATAAGCAACATGACAGACGAACCAATAGTTGTAGAACAAGTGCTGGATGCACCGATAAATAAAGTTTGGGAAGCGCTTACAGATCATACTAAAATGAAGTCCTGGTATTTCAACATCCTGGATTTACAGGCGGTGCCCGGCTTCGAGTTTGAATTTTACGGAGGTAGAGAAGATCGGCAATACTTACATCGCTGCAAAGTGACCGCGGTAGAACCTTGCAGAAAACTAAGTTACAGCTGGAAGTACGAGGGGTATCCAGGCGAATCATTCGTGAGCTTTGAATTGCTGAATGAATCAGGAAAGACCCGGGTAAAAGTCACCCATGAAGGACTGGGATCTTTCCCGCAGGATAATGCTGACCTCGCAAAAGAAAATTTCCGGGAGGGCTGGAATTACATCATCGGCACCGGTTTAAAGAACTTTGTTGAACAAGGCCCGGGGGAAAACATCCAGCCTAAAATTCCATCCAAATAAAGGCCACTGCTGTTGAGAACCCCGACTCATGTTTCTGCGGGATGGTGTAAATTTATCGGATGAAAATTTTTTCTGCAGAACAGATCCGGCAATGGGATGCAAGTACGATCCAACGAGAACCAATATCTTCTGAAGATCTGATGGAAAGAGCGGCTACAGCCTGCTTCGACTGGATACTTTCCAGATACAAATTGTCCACCTCATTTGTTGTTTTTTGCGGCACTGGAAATAATGGTGGAGACGGGCTCGCATTGGCTCGTAAGTTAGGCATCGGTGGGTTCAACGTGAAGGTTTACATGCTTGACAGTGACCATAAAAGTCCGGATTTTAATAGTAATTACGCTCGCTATCCTTCTTCCCTTACTCCACCCCAAATCATCAACCCGGCGCATTTACCTGGACTCGCTCCTTCAGAAATCATCATTGACGCTTTGTTTGGAACAGGTCTCAGTCGCCCACTTGCCGAAGAAGCAGCAGCCCTTGTTGCTCACATTAACAGCAGTGCTGCTTCAGTTATCAGCATTGATATCCCCAGCGGCTTGTTTGCTGACCGTAGTTCTGGTGAAAATCCTGTTATTCATGCGGCCCACACCCTCACCTTTCAATCGTATAAATTAGGCTTGTTGGTCACAGAAAATGCCGCTGCTATCGGTGACGTATACCTGCTGAATATCGGGCTTGACCAATCTTATTATTCCGAAACGTTGTCAAGTTTTGCAACCATAGATGCGGCACTAATAAATTCGATCTACAAGCCTCGGAAAAAGTTTACGCATAAATACAACTTCGGACATGCGTACCTGTTTGCTGGCAGTCGCTTTATGATGGGGGCTGGCATCCTCTGTGCAAAAGCCTGTCTCCGCACGGGCGCAGGACTGGTAACGGTTCAAACTGATGCAGGAACAGAAGGCGTTGTGCAGGCGGCATTTCCCGAAGCCATCACAAGTGCAGAGAGTGACTGGAGAAAGGCTGCCCAGAAAAAAACTGTGATCGGTATTGGGCCTGGCATGCAGCAAACCGCGGATAATGCCGAATTAATGAAAGAACTCCTGGCCGAATTTGACGGTGCGCTGGTCGTGGATGCGACAGGTCTCCAATTGTTATCTCAACATACCGACCTCCTGTCCGACCGTCGGCACCCTTCCACCATTCTTACACCCCATTCGGGTGAATTTGAAAAGCTATTTGGGAAGACGGTAAATGACTTTGAAAGATTAGAGCGCTGTCTCAGCAAGGCCAAAGAATTGAAAGTTCACATCATCCTGAAAGGTCACCATAGTTTTATCGCCTGCCCGGATGGACAAGGATTTTTCAACACCTCAGGAAATGCTGGTATGGCTACAGCCGGCAGCGGCGATGTTCTAACTGGTATCTTATGCGGCCTCCTCGCCCAGGGCTACTCAGCAACAGATGCCTGTGTGCTTGGCGTATACGTGCACGGCGTCGCGGGTGACGCAGCCGCTGCAAGGAATTCACAGGAATCGCTCATCGCCAGCGATATCATTGACGCGTTGGGTACCGCATTTTTGAAAATTGCGAACCCACCCTCTTCGCCGACGAGTCATTAGCATTGTCGACTATTGTCCACCAAAGACTTTTTTGAGAATGCCCGTGACCTGGGCTGCTGGATCTTTCCTGATCTTTTGTTCTTCGAGACTGATGTTGTAGAATAAACCTGCAAGTGCTTTTTCAGTTACGTAAGCTGTTAGATCTGTATTCACCTGCTCTCGGGAAAATTTGTTGTAGGTGGTGAAGACATCGTTCCAGTATTTAGTTGCATCCAGCTTTGTTAACGATCCCTGGATCACAGGACGGAACTTTTCAGTCAGCTCGGCCGTAGTCATTTTTTTGAGGTAGTTAGTAGCCGCGAAATCGCCGCCCTTCAAAATCTGCAAACCATCCCCGATGCTCATTTGTGTAATGGCATTCCAGAAAATGTTTCCAACCCCGCTGGCCGCGTCTTCAGCAGCACGGTTCATAGATAAAACTGCTTTATCAACCAACTTACCCATACCAACGCTGCGCAATGTTTTCTCAACTTTTTGCGCTTCGGCTGGCATCAATATTTTAATAGCAGCATCGCCAAAAAAACCATCCAGCTTGCTCAACTTTTTGGAACTGCTGTCCGTTCCGATACGCAAAGCTTCTTTCAAACCGCCGATGATGTCATCATTGCTCAACCCGCTTCCGGTGCTTGTGGTTTTACCCAGGACTTTGTCAAAAACAGATTTATTTGTGGAGTCTTTTTTGGTGCCCTTTTTCATGAGGTCTTTAATACCTTGGGCAGAAACAGAAGAAACAAGGAAGATGGCGAGCATCATGATCGCGGAAAGTTTTTTCATAGTGTGGTTTTTAATTAGATAGACAAAAATAGTACGGCCGGGTTTAATATACCATAAATAACTTTTTACCTTTAGCCACTTTAACAATTTCTGTCTACATGCCACAAATGTCCATTTGGGAAAAAGAAACTTTTTTTAAGCCACAAGATGTGATCATTGTTGGGAGCGGATTTACGGGCTTATGGGGTGCTTTACACCTGAAGCGCCTGAACCCGAATTGCACCATCACCATTCTCGAACGCGGTGTCATTCCAACAGGCGCGAGTACCCGAAATGCGGGCTTTAGTTGTTTTGGAAGTCCCTCCGAATTGATCGCGGATGCAGCTTCAATGGGTGAAGCGTCGATGTGGAAGTTGGTAGACCAGCGCTTCAGAGGACTACAAATGATCCGGACTTTTTTTTCGAGCGAGGAGATCAATTATGATCCTTCTGGTGGCTATGAATGTTTTACTGCTGAACCGGGTAGTTGGGAACAATGTTGCGATCAAATGGGATGGCTCAATAAAGAATTGAAACAAGTGACTGGCGAAAACGAGGTGTTCAAAATTGCGGATGAAAAGATTTCGAACTTTGGTTTCCAGGGTTTTGACCATATGATCGAAAACAAACTCGAAGCCGGGCTACATCCTGGCAGGTTAGTACAGGCCCTGCTTGCACAGGTGCAACGGGCGGGTGTGCAGATCTTAACGGGCATCGAAGTTACCGGTTACAAGGCTGCTAACGAGGGCGTGACCCTTCAAACCAGGCAGGGTCTTTCATTCGGCACAAAACAATTGCTGCTTTGCACAAATGCATTTACACCGGGCATTGTTCCGGGAATTGACATCATACCAAATAGAGGACAGGTACTCCTTACCAGCCCGATCGAAGGACTGGCATTTAAAGGAACGTTTCACTTCGACCAGGGATTTTATTATTTCCGCAACCTTGACAACAGGGTGCTCCTTGGCGGTGCCAGGAATTTTGCTCTAGAGGCGGAAAATGTAAGCGAAATGGAAACGAGCGAAATCGTGCAGCAGCAGCTCGAACTCTTTTTGCGAGAGCACCTTTTACCGGGCAAAACCTTTACCATCACTGACCGGTGGACAGGCATTATGGCAATGGGCCATGAAAAATCACCGATCGTACAGGAACTTAGCCCCGCCGTTTTTTGTTGTGTAAGAATGAGTGGAATGGGCGTTGCATTAGCGCCGCTGGTGGCACTGGAAATTGCCACCCTAATGTGTGCTGCTAAAGCTTGATAATTTTTGAGTTGAAGGTATTTTTTCCATTAGCGATCTGAACCAGGTAAGTACCTCTTGTAAGATTAGAAAGATTATGCGTTGTTTTTTCTCCAACTAAAGTTTTTGTATAAACGAGCACGCCTGTAGCGGTAAAGATGCGCAGGTTGATTGTACCTGTTTGAGACAATTTGTGATCAACTGTCATAACATTCACCACTGGATTGGGGTACATCTTTGGCGCTGTTACGTTTACGTGAGCAGGGTCTGGTGTTGCTGGCTTGGTAGTATCTGGCAATGGCCCTGCCTGTGCATTTGAGCTATCGCATGCAATTGAATTTAAGAAACCGTTCCGAACATTTCCCTGGGCAAATACGGCACGCATGCGTTTTACTTGACCCTTGGTAAACATATTCATACAGGCATCGTCGGAAAAATCCATGTAGTTCATAAACATGTCACCGTTAGCGTTAGGTGAACAGCTACTCATTTTCGGAAAGGTTGGACAACCAAAATTGTATGAATATTGTTGCGGGGTATCGTCTACATGATCATCTCCGCATAAAGCGTCACCCCAGGTATGTACTAATCCAAGCCAGTGACCAATTTCGTGCGTTGCAGTGCGTCCTTTATTAAATACCGCTCTTACTTTTTCAATATTGCCAAAAACATCGTAAGAGATCACCAGTCCATCCTTTTCAGCAGCGGCGCCTGGAGGAGTTGCGTAAGCGAGGCTACGTCCATTCAATTTCACCACCCATATGTTAAGGTACTGGCTGCTGTTCCAGGAAGCTGCACCACCGCTTGCGGTAAATTTCATGGCATCATCGGTCGTGAAAAAATCTTTGTTGGTATAAACGCGATCAATACCGGTTGTTTTTTGACCCTTCGGATCAACTTTAGCCAGGCAAAATTGAATTCTTGAATCAGCTGCCACTCCTGCAAAAGCTGCAGGGGTATTAGTTCTGTCCGCATTCATGCGGCTGAAATCTTTATTTAAAACATCGATCTGTGATTTCACCTGGGCGTCACTGATGTTTTCAGTGGCGGTTTTGTACAACAGGTGGACAACAACAGGTATATAAATAATTTCGTTGGAGGTGGTATCGCGAAGTAACACACCAGAAGTGTTTTTTTGTTTCAGCGTAGCTGTTACCTGGCGGGCGGCATCAGCGATCCCTTTCTTTGAAACAGGATCTGCCTGTAGTTGGAGGGCATATTCTTCGCTGCTGCATACACGTTGGGCGTTGATCACGTTGCTGCAAAAAATGGCCAAAATAAATGCCGGTAAAATTAATCTCATAAAATCCTAATACTAAACCTTGGGGGGCAAATGCTTCAGCATGAAACATTTATTTAGCACAGGCTATTGGACAGTAAATAGTACGGACAAGAGGGATTTTAACGCGGAAATTCTAAAGGATAGGGGACGAATGTATAAAAAGGGAGCTTCTGCCTGATAAGCAGTATGACCCGTAAGTCGGGTAAATAGTGGAGATAGGTGGTTCAGAAGCGAGACAAATGTATGGGTAAAAATGTTATCGGCAAAAAAGATTTTGATTCTGTTAAACCTATAGCGAATGAAATTCCGTTTAGTATTTTTGGCACTTCAAAAAATTAACCCAGACTAATGAAATTCATCCCGGTACTTTTTGCTGTTATATTGGTGGCAGCATGTAACAATTCCACCCCTGAAACCGAAGAAATTGACCCAGTTTCAAAACCTTTAACCGGTATCGCGGCCCCTCAGAATATCAACCTTAACATCATTGGTGTTTATGCGCACGACACCAGCGCCTACACCCAGGGGCTCGAGATTTATGATGGCAAGATGTATGAAAGTACCGGTGATTTTGAAAATTCCTCGCTTCGGATCACCGACGTTAAGACAGGAAACGTGATCAAGAAACACATGATGGGAACTGTCCAGGTTTTTGGAGAAGGTATCACCATCTTTGGCGATAAGATCTACCAGTTAACCTGGAAAAATAACCTGGTGAATGTATATGATGTGAAAAATATAGACAAGCCGGTTCAAACTTTTAAATGGCCGTATGAGGGATGGGGCATCACCCACACAGATACCGACCTGGTCATCAGCGATGGTTCAGCTAACTTACACTTCGTGAATCCCGTTGATTTTAAAGTCAGGCGCTCGGTACAGGTTTCAGATAACATTGGCGCTGTAAATGCCCTTAACGAGCTTGAGTACATTGATGGGTTTGTATTTGCCAACGTGTATGGAAGCGACTACATCGTTAAAATCGATCCTTCTAACGGACATGTGGTGGGAAGGATCAGCCTGCCTGGTCTTATTCAACAATATGCAAAAGGATATTCTCCTGACCCCGAAGAGGTGCTAAATGGCATTGCCTGGGACAGTGCAACCAAAAAATTATACATCACAGGAAAACGTTGGCCAAAGATGTTTGAAGCTTTGGTCAATTAAAGTTACCAGGAGTTAAATGCCTTTGAGATTTGCAAAACCGTTGAAGCCGTAGCGGGAAAAATAATAGATCAGCGC
>JAURWD010000241.1 GCA_030655145.1 Ferruginibacter sp. | reverse complement strand
AAGACAACAATGGTGATGGAGTAATGGACACAGCCAAGGTTTTTTACCAGGGCCCTGAGCTTGATGCACCACTTGGTATTTGTGTATTGGGTAACAAGGTAATTGTTTCGCAAAGCCCTGACGTGTGGGTGTTTTATGATGATAACGGCGATGATAAAGCAGACCGTAAGGAAATCCTTTTCCAGGGTATCAGCGGAGAGCAGCACGACCATGGTGTGCATACGTTCACTTTTGGTCCGGATGGAAAATTATACTTCAACATGGGCAATGCCGGTGAACAAATAAAAGATAAAAACGGCAATCTCGTAAAAGACCAGGACGGCGATGTGATCAGCCAGAAGAAATACAGGCAAGGCTTAGTGCTGCGCTGCAACCCTGATGGGTCCAACGTAGAATGTCTTGGTCAGAACTTCCGCAATCCCTATGAAGTGGCAGTAGATAGTTATGGTTCACTGTGGCAAAGTGACAATGATGATGATGGCAACCGTGGCACACGCATTAATTATGTAATGGAATATGGCAACTACGGCTATACAGATGAAATGACCGGTGCAGGCTGGCAGGCAAACCGTACCAATGTAGAAGACTCCATCCCACTTAAACACTGGCACCTGAATGATCCGGGTGTAGTGCCCAATATGCTGCAGACTTTTGCAGGTTCACCGACAGGAATGCTTGTTTATGAAGGTTCCCTCCTACCCAAAGAATACAAGGACCAGTTGATACATGCTGACCCCGGACCCAATGTTATTCGCAGCTATACGACGAGCAAAAACGGTGCAGGTTATAATGCCTCAGTTATCAATATTTTAAAAAATGAAAAAGACCAATGGTTTCGTCCTGCAGATGTATGTGCTGCACCCGATGGATCTATTATTGTTGCAGACTGGTACGACCCCGGCGTGGGCGGTCACCAGGCAGGCGACCAGACAAGGGGAAGGATATATCGCGTGGCGCCGACCACCGGCAAATACATCATTGCAAAAGAAAATTATACAACTGCTGATGGCGCTATCAAAGCATTGCAAAATCCCAATCTTTCTGTGCGTTACCATGCCTGGAATGTATTACAGCAAATGGACACAGCGGCCATAATTCCGTTGGAGAACCTCTGGCATAATACCTCTGCGGACCCACGTATGCGGGCAAGAGCATTTTGGGTATTGGTAAAAATGCCAGATGCTGGTGCTGCGAAATATATAGCAGAAGCTATCAAAGACGGCAACCCTGATCTGCGCATTACAGGCTTGCGTGCTGCAAGGGAACTGCGTGCAGGTGTAATCAATCTCGTGGCAGCATTGATCAATGACCCTGATCCGCAGGTTCGCCGTGAATGTTTAATTGCATTACATCACAATAAGGACAAACAAGCACCTGCTTTATGGGCTACACTTGCCATGCAATACGATGGCACTGACCGCTGGTATCTTGAAGCATTGGGTATAGGCGCCGATAAACAATGGGATGCTTTTTTTGGCGCTTTCCTTGACAAAGTAAAAGACCCCTTGCAGACACCTGCCTCAACCGGTATTGTATGGCGGGCAAGAACGGATAAAGCCCTCCCTTATCTTGCGTCACTTGCTTCAAATAGTGAGGTAGTTTTGACTGACAGGCTGAAATATTTCCGTGCATTTGATTTCAATACCGGTGCATTAAAAGCAAGGCTGCTGCTTAAAATGATTAAAGACAATGACAGTAATGGTGTTGATCTCAACAAGCTGGTATTGCAGGCGCTTGATATAAAAACGGTACAGCAATCTGCCGCTGCGCGAAAGGCTTTAACTCAGGTATTAACATCCATCAATGGCACAAATGAATATATTGAACTCATGAGCCGCTACGAAATAAGATCTCAAAACAACAACCTGCTGCAATTGGCGCTCAGCAAGCCGAATGAGTCGGTAGGCAGGAATGCTGCTGGTCTTTTATTGCGTCTTGGGGGCAGCAACCTGGTAATGAATGTCATCAACGGAAAAGACAGTGCACACCAGGATAGCCTGCTCTATGCACTGGCACGTGTAGGGAGCAAAGCATCTATTGACATCTTGCAAAACACAGCCCTTTCTGCTAAATACCCAATGTATTTACGAAAAAGCGCCGCACATAAAATTGGCAATAGCGGCAGCGGTGAAGACCGCGTGCTTGCGATTCTCAAAGCAAAGAAAGTTCCTGCGGAACTGGTGCCGGATGTGGTGGCAAGTGTGAGCGGTGCATGGAAAACATCTGTGCGGAATGAAGCTGCCGGCTATCTGCCGGAAGACATGAAAAACACCAGTACCAAACCCATCGCCAGCATGAAAGAGCTGGCAGCAGTAAAGACAGATATAGTTGCCGGCGCAAAAGTATATACAAACAACTGCGCCACCTGCCATATAGCAGGCACAACCGGTTACGATTTTGGTCCTGGCCTTACGGAGATTGGCACCAAACTGCCAAAAGAAGCATTACTTGAGGCAATTGTGCACCCCTCCGCCGGCATTGCGTTCAGTTACGAAGGCTGGGAGATAAAGATGAAAGATGGTTCAACCTTCTCTGGCATTCTTGCCAGCAAAACAGAAACCGATATAGAAATAAAATTCCCCGGTGCCGGCCGCAAACAAATAAAAACCGCGGACGTGCTTGCAATGACACAGATGAAGACTTCTATGATGCCAGGAGACCTGGCCCAAAGGATGAGCACACAAGAACTCGCTGATCTGCTCGGTTATTTGGAGACGCTGAAGAAGAAATAAGGGTTGATGGTTGATGGTTCATAGTTCATAGTTCATAGTTAATGGCTCATAGTTAATGGTTCATAGTTCATTGTTCATGGTTCATGGCTCATAGTTCATAGTTTATGGTTCATAGTTGATGGTTCATTGTTCATAGTTTATAGTTCATATTTTATGGTTCATAGTTCATTGTTCATGGTTCATGGCTCATAGTTCTTATTACGTACAAGAGGGCGATGCAACGATGTTGATTCTTATGCCGCTGCCCGGACCAATATTTTTCCCTATACTGTCTCAGCTTAGTCTCCGGCGATAGCAGTTGTTAGGCAGCTCGAACAAAACAAATAAACGCAACGTTTCCTCAACTTAGAAAGCCCGGCCAGCAACTTGCTGCGCAGGGCTTTCTAAGGTTGCCTGCCTGCCCGCTATTCGGTACGCAAACTTTTAACGGGGTTCGCTATCGCTGCCCTGATCGCCTGGAAACTCACCGTGATAAACGCGATGCTCAATGCCGTTAGACCGGCGATCAAAAATATCCACCACTCAATGTTAATCCGGTAGGCAAAATCCTGCAACCAGTGCTGCATAAAATACCAGGCAATTGGAGAAGCGATCAACAAAGCCACCAGTACGAGTTTTATAAAATCTTTCGACAACAGTACCACTACCCCTTGCACACTCGCTCCTAACACTTTGCGAATGCCCACTTCTTTCTTCCTCCGTTCAGCGGTATACGCCGCCAGCCCAAACAGTCCCAGGCAACCGATGAATATGGCGATAAATGTAAAGATCCAGAGCAGGGTGCGAAGCTTATCTTCCGCATGATACATGCGATCAAAATTGGCATCGAGGAACTTAAACTCGAGCGGGTAGTCCGGCGTAAACTTTGTCCAAACTGTTTTAACCCGGTCTACTGTATTACCGATCTCGGCTGTCTTCATTTTAACGGCCACCTTCCAATAGGCATCGGGGAAAATCTGTAGCACCGCCACTTCTACCTTATCATATAAACTTTTGTAATTGAAATCTTTTACCACGCCGATCACCTTCCCCACCTTCAGCGAGTCCGGGTTTGTGTCGTTCCATATTTTCCAGGAAAGGGTTTGTCCCAGCGCCTTTTGCGACGTACCGAAGCCCAGTTGTTTAACCGCGGTTTCATTGATGATGAATGCATGGTCTTTGTCGGTGGACATGTCTTTCGAAAAATCACGCCCGGCCACAACCTGCAATCCCAGTGTTTTTATGTAATCGTAATCCACCATCAGTTGGGTGGCCGATTCCGACTTTTGTTCGCCATTACGTGGCACAATAATGTCGTCACCCGCAACCGCATCTCCCGGGAATCCATAACCGATGGAAACCGAAGACACACCCGGCAATTGCTGCAGGTCATACTTAAAGGCATCATATTTTTTAAACATGCTGTCACCCCGCATCGGGAAAAACATGATCTCTTCTTTATTAAAACCAAGGTCTTTGTTATGCAGATAATCCACCTGTTTAAATACCACGAGGGCACTGATGATGAGCAGGACGGAAAGTGAGAACTGCACTACCACGAGGCCATGCCGCAGCCAAGGTGTTTTTCCCGCTTGTTCGTTACCGTTAGCTGAACTTTTAAGCACCTTGATCGGCTTAAATCCAGACATCACCAACGCGGGATAGAATCCCGCAATCACGCCAAGTAATATGGATAGCAGTAACAGTCCGCCCACTACCAGCGGGTGAACAAATACCAATAGCGAAATATGTTTCCCGGTAAACTCATTGAGCCAGGGCAGCAATAACATCGTGAGGAAAGTAGCGATCAGCGTGCTGATAACCGTAAGAAATACCGTCTCCGCAACGAACTGGAATAGCAGGTGCCTGCGATTGGCGCCAATGGTTTTTCGCACACCCACTTCCCTTGCACGTTGCATGGATTTCGCCGTTGCCAGGTTCACAAAATTGAAACAAGCGATCAGTAAAATAAAGGCTGCAATAATGCCCAGCGCTTTTACGTACGTGATATTGCCACGGTTGGCCATATCGAATTTAAACGCAGCCGCATACAAATGAATGTCTTTGATCGGTTGCAGGAAGGGTACGTTTTTTGAATCATCATCCCGCGTAAAAGGCGCGGATCTTTCCGCTACTGTGCGCTGGTATTTTTTCTCCAGCGAAGCCAGGTTGGTGCCGGGTTTAAGACGGGCATAACTATAAAATTGTTGCCAGCCCCAGCTCTTCATTCGCTCTGGGGGTAACTGTGCCGCAGACAGTGGAATGATGTAATTGAATTGTAAATGGAAACGATCATTGCGCTCAAAAACGCCCTTCACAACGTACGGTTGCTTCTCAGCGATCAACTGTTTTCCCACCGGGTTTTCGTTGCCGAAAAAGCGTTCAGCCATCTCCGTCGAAATGACGATGGAGGTTGGATCGTCCATAGCTTTCGCCGGTGTTCCCTTCACAAATGTTAGCGGAAATACATTGAAAAAAGTTGAATCCGCCAGGAAGCCCCGGTCTTCGTAAATGCTTTTACCCGACGTTTCAAAAAGGGTCTTGCGTTCCGACTGCATCAGGATCCGCGTCATGTGTTCAACCTCGGGAAAGTCTGACTTTAACGTGGTACCAAACATCGGTGGAACCACGGCGATTTGCTCAGTGCCATCCGCGGACCTGTTCTCGTTGTATATGCGGACAATGTTTTCGCTGCCCGGCAGAAAGCGGTCGTATTGGTGTTCGTCCCAAACAAACAATGTGATGAGCTGGCAGGCAGTCAGCCCAAAACTTAATCCTGCAATGTTGATGAATGAAAATCCCTTGTGTTTTCCAAGATTTCGCAGGGCGACTTTAAAAAAGTTCTTGATCATGGCTCGTAGATTAAAAGTGGTAAGTGTTTGTTTGTTTTATATATCAGTTTCGGCGGCCAATTCCGAAAGTAGAGGCGACCGCATAAGAATCACTGTTCCATTAAACTTTCTTTATAGCAAGAGCTTATTGGCGTGCCCTACCGGTACGGGCTATACGCTGCAAGCCTTGCTGCGCTGCGGGCTTTCCGCTGCTATCCCTCACGCGGGAAATCGAATCTACCGACTGGTGATGTTTCCTCTTGTTATAAAAAAGCATAGATCTTTATGATAATCCCGCGGGCAACATTCAATATTTACTCTGAGCGCAGGCTGGTAACCGGGTTTGCAACCGCCGCCCGCAATGATTGATACAATACGGTGAGCAATGCGATCAACACGATCATCACAACCGGCAGCACAAAAAACCACCAGCCGATCGAAATATGAAAGGCATATTTCTGCAACCAGTTACTCACGATCATAAAAGCGATGGGCAGGGCGATCACTGCGGCCAGCAGTACCATCTTTAAATAATCACGCGTGATCATCCCGGTGATCTGCACCAACGAAGCACCGAGCACTTTGCGAATGCTGATCTCTTTTTTTCTTTTTGAAATAGTGTACAACGACAAGCCAAATAACCCAAGCGCTGCGATGATGATGGCGATCACAGTAAACGCCCAAAGCACGGTGGCAAACAAGCGATCGTTTGAATATTGTGCATTAAATCGTTGGTCGAGAAAGGCAAAGCGGTACGGACTTTCCGGGAAGTATGCCTTCCAGGTTTTTTCTACAAAACCCATCAGCGTCGGAAGATCAGTTGTGTTTATTTTAAGTGAGAAATTATCAAACCCGATCTCCTGCTCCGGGTAAAACACAATGGGATCAAATCCATGCTCCAAAGATTCCTGGTGGTAATCTTTTACCAGTCCGATTACGCGACAATTGAAACCGGCACCCTGCATTTCCTTACCCACAATATCCGCGGGGCGGGTAAATCCAAACGTCCGGGCTGCGGTTTCATTAACGATGATGTTGAGGATAGCTGCGGTATCTCCCGCTGGCTGATCATTGGTAAAATTTCTTCCTTCCAGTACTTTCAATCCATACGCGGGGATAAACTTTTTGTCGATGCCAAACACGCGGCAACGTTTGGAAGCGGGCGAATTTTTCAGGCGAAAGCCGGATGAACCACCAACCTCACCCCCAGGCACAGACGTAGATGCTGTGACCGACTGGATCTGCGGGTTAGCTTGCAACTCATTTACAAATGCATCAAAGGAAGAAATGTCTGAACTATCCTGCCGTGCGCTTTGCGACAACACCAGCGTTTGCTGAATATTGATACCAAGGTCGCGGCTCTGCATAAAACTCAGCTGCCGGTAGAACCCGATCGCACCAGTGATCAGTACGATCGCCGCAACAAACTGCACCACGACCAATGCCTTACGCAACACCGTTTTATTGCCCCGGGTGCTGACACCTTGGGCCGACTTTAATGAATAAATGGGTTGAAAAGATGACAGGACAAAGGCCGGGTAAAAAGCTGCCAGCATGGTACCAGCAAAAAATAATACGATAGCGATCACCCAAAACCTCGGGTCGCTGATGTATAAAGTGTTGATGTCTCGTTCAACCATCCTGGCAAAGGCGGGCAGGGCGATTTTAAAAAGTACGACCCCCAGGAAGATGGCGATGACATTTAGAAAAACGGATTCTGCGAGGAACTGGCGCATGAGTTGATACTTTCCTGCGCCGATCACTTTACGAACCCCCACCTCTTTGGACCGGTCGAGGGAATGCGCCGTGGACAAGTTCACGTAATTGATCCAGGCAATAAACAATATGAAGAGCGCTGCTATGCCGAGGTATTTTAAATAAGTAAGGTTGCCATTGCCGGCCATCTCATAGTCATAACCCGACCGCAGGTGAATGTCTTTCAACGGTTGCAAATTGAACCGCACCTGGAAGCCCTCGCGTTTCATCTCTGTTCCCATGTAGCGCTCGGTGAAGGCCGGCATTTTCGCCTGCAGGGCCTGGGCACTGGCGCCAGGTTTCAATAAAATATACGTATAGAAATCGGACCATCCCCAACTTGTGTTCGCTTCGTTGTTGGTATTGACGATGTATTTTTTGTAGTTGAAAAGAATGTTGAAATGAAGGTGCGAGTTGGGCGGTATATCCGCCAGCACGGCTTTCACCACGTAGTCTTCATCGTTATACCGCAGTATCTTTCCAAGGGGGGCAGCGCTACCGAAATATTTCTTCGCGGTACTGGAGGTTACCACCGCGTCGGTCAATTCTTTCAACGCCGTTGCGGCATTTCCTTTTTCAAATGCGAAAGAAAAAATGTTGAACAACTCCGGGTCTGCATAGTACATTGAACCTCCTTCGCTGATCATCACATCGCCATGTTTCACAATGCCACCCACACCGCGGAAGCGTACACATTCCTCCACTTCGGGGAAATCTTTCTTGATGGCAGGTGCTACGGCCGGGTAGGTAAAGGCAAAGGTTTGCTCCTTCTCCCCTTTTTCAGAGATCACCATGGGCAAACGATAAATCCGGTCCTTCTTCGTATGTGCGTCATCGTAACTATATTCAAAACGCAGGTAGTTCACGATCAGTAGGAATGCCGCAATACCAACCGACAAACCAAAAATATTGATGGCGGAAAATGTCTTATTCTTCCACAGGTTACGCCAGGCCGATTTGAAATAGCTTTTGATCATTGGAGTGAGGTTGATGGGTGTTGGTTCATGGTTGATGGTTCATGGTTCATAGTCTATGGTTCATGGTTCATTGTACATGGGACATGGTTAATCGTTCATAGTTCAAAGTAGATGGGGGTTTATTCTTTTTGAATTCAATCATTGAATTTTGAGCCATTGAGTAATTGAGCGATTAAAAAATTGAGCCATTGAGCAATTAGCACATCAGCACATTATCGAATCAGCTAATCACCCTCATTCCGTCCGCAAACTCTTTACTGGGTTCGCCACTGCTGCTTTGATGGTTTGAAAGCTGACCGTTATGACAGCGATGGCGATGATCAACAGGAACGGGAGGATGAAATACAGCCAGTGCAGGTCCGTGCGGAATGCATATCCTTTTAACCAACTCGCCGTGGTCAACCAGGCGATTGGAGTGGCCAGCAAAAAAGCGATCACTAACAGGAACGCGAACTCGCGGTAGAGTAAATTGAGGATACCGGCAACAGATGCACCCAGTACTTTACGAATGCCAATTTCCTTGGTGCGCTGCAGGGTGGTAAAAGATGCTAATCCAAACAATCCCATACAAGCTACAAGGATAGCAAGCCCGGTAAACAAACCGAACACCTGGCCAAAACGCTGGTCCGCATTATACTGGTCATTAAAATGATCATCTAAAAAGAAATAGTCGAAAGTGCTGCCCGGGAAGAAGGTGCTCCACTGCGCTTTTACAAAATTGATGCTCTCCTTCGCTTTGCCCGCATTCACCTTCATCGAAAGGTATCCCTGCACATTTGGGATCATGCGGAAGATCAGCGGCTCATAGGCTTCGCGTAACGATTGCTGGTGAAAGTTTTCGGTCACGCCGGCAATGGTATATTGTTCACCCCAAAAATCGATGCGTTTGCCCACGGCTTCTTCGGGCTTATTGAACCCGAGTTGCTCCACTCCTTTGCGATTAAAAATTACGGCCGAAGCATCTGTTCCAAAATCCTTCGAAAAAATTCGTCCGGCAATCAACTTCATCCCATAAGCATTCATAAAATCATAATCAACCCCGATCACGCGGTATTGCTTCTGGGTACTTTCGTCAGTGCCTACGAGTTTGATACCCCCGGCATTCCAGTTAACAGCCTCGCCCGGGATGCTCGTTGACACCGTAATGTTTTTGATGGAGGTTTGTGACTGCAATTGTTGTTTGAAAGCGGTCATTTGTTGCAGGTAAATGGAATCATTTTTTGCAATCGGCGGTTCAACTACCAGCGTTTGCTCAATATTGATCCCGAGGGATTGCTTACGCATAAACTGGATCTGCTGGTACACGATGACGGTACCGATCAGCAAAAACAAGGAAGCGGCAAATTGAAACACGACCAGTGATTTGCGCAACAAGGCGCCCTGGGTAGTACTGATCATCTTTCCTTTCAACACTTCGATCGGGCGAAACCCCGAAAGCACAAAGGCGGGATACATGCCGGCGAAAAATACGCCGGTGATAAACAGGGCTGTAAGTCCGAGCCAGAACTTTCCATCTGCAAACAAACCGAAAGATAAATTCTGACCTGAGAGCCGGTTGAAACCGGGAATGGCAACCAGTACCAGGATGATCGCGAGGATCAAAGCGATCGCGTTGAGTACGGCTGACTCTGACAGGAACTGGAAGATAAGTTGCCGGCGTTGAGAGCCGATCGCCTTGCGGATACCGACTTCTCTTGCCCGCCCCACGGCGCGTGCAGTAGCAAGGTTGATGTAGTTGACCCAGGCAATCACGATGATAAAAAAGGCGATGCCAAGTAGCAGGTAAACCGTTTTTCCATCGCCGGTTGGGCCGGGCTCCATGATGTAGTGCGAATACAAATGAATGTCTTTCAACGCCTGTAATTTGTAGGTTACAGAAGCATTGTATTTTTTCATGTCCACCGCGGTGAACTTGTCAACGACCGGTATAAATTTCTTTTCCAGCGCTTTGGGATCAGTACCATCACGCAATAAGAGATAGGTCAGGCAGCCATCCCAAAGCCAGGCTCTTTCAGGGTTATTATCCGGACCGTTTTCTTTGATAAAGGTTGCATACGATAACAGGATGTTGGGCCTCAGTTGGGTGTTCACCGGTGCGTCTTTAAACACCGCTGTAATATTGTATTCCTGGTCGCGTTGGTTCAGGCGCAAGGATTTACCGACTACATCGGTTGTCCCATAAATTGTTTTGGCAGTCGTTTCTGAAATGGCCGCAGTAAAGGGTTCTTTCAACGCCGTATTGGCTTTACCAACAAGTACGGGATAGGAAAATAACTTGAAAAAAGATTCGCTCGCCATGAACACCTGCTCAATTTTCATTGGCTGATTCTTCACTTCGGCAACAGCTTCCCCGCGGGGCAATACCTTAACGTAATCCTCAATTTCGGGCAGGGCCTCTTTGAAAGAATTACCAACAGCATAGGCGCCAGCCGCCCACTGGGTAGATAATTTTCCGTTATCATACCGGTCTTGCTGCACGCGGTAGATGCGGTCTTTTTTAGCATGAAAGTTTTCGAAGCTCAGCTCAAAAGAGACATACTGCAGAATGAGCATACAGGCGGCAATGCCGATGGCGAGACCAAGGATATTGATACTGGCGTAGCCCTTGTGGGCGAGGATGTTGCGCCAGGCAATTTTAATATAGTTCTTTATCATGAGGTTGGTTGTTGTTTATGGTTCATGGTGCATGGTTGATGGTTGATGGTTGATGGTTGATGGCTCATCGTTCATGGTTCATTGTTCATGGTTCATCGTTCATGGTTCATTGTTCATGGTTCATCGTTCATGGTTCATTGTTCATGGTTCATCGTTCATGGTTGATGGTTGATGGTTGATCGTTCATGGCTCATTGTTCATGATTCATGGTTTTGGTCAATTGTTGATCATCAAATCATTTTTAACTTGAAACATTTTTCTTTTCTTCAGCACATTAGCAGATTAGCTCATTAGCTCATTAAAATTGAGCCATTGGGCATTTTGTTGCTTTCGCCTCCTCAGCCGGCGGGCTGCGTACCGGGACGCCGCTGCTTTTGCTTCTTTGAAAAAACTCGCTACGCTCGTCGTTTTCAATCCCGGTAAAACCGGGACCGAACCAAAAGAGGCGGCTAACCCGGCTACTGGTGACAACTAAATGCAGTGAATGCAATCAACTCCTTCAGTAATTAATTTTCGATCTGTTTTTTAATAACTCTCACAAATTTTCACATCAAGCCATTTTTAAATCGAGCCTCTCGCATGGGCATTTGCATTTGCATTTTCATTTTAACATTGAGCAATTTTCAAATTCAGCCATTTCCATTTCCATTTTCACATTATGCCATTTTCAAATTGAGCCATTTGCATTTCCATTTTCACATTGAGCCATTGAGCCATCAAGAACTTTGCATTTCATTATCACATTATCACATAGCAAATCTGCTAATTAAAAAATCTATTCTGTTCGCAGAGAATTTACCGGGTTCGCCAACGCTGCCTTGATGGCCTGGAAACTGATGGTAATCAGTGTTATCATTAATGCACCAATTCCTGCGGATGCGAAAATCCACCACGACATGTTGGTGTGGTAGGTATAATTCTGCAGCCAGCTGTTCATAAAATATCCTGCCACCGGGATGGCGATCAACAGTGAAATCAAGACCAGCACAATAAAGTCTTTTGATAATAATCTCCACACATTGAAAAGTGAAGCACCCAGAACCTTTCTAACACCGATCTCTTTGGTCCTTTGCTCGGCCATGAATGATGACATCCCAAACAAGCCAAGACAGCTGATGAGAATTGCCAGGAGCGCAAAAAAGCCGGCAAGTTTACCAATCCTTTCCTCATCAGAAAATTTCCTGTTGTATTCTTCGTCGACGAACCAACCCTGGAAAGGTTGAGCAGGATTAAACTTCTTAAAGATAGATTCGATATCAGCCATGGCCGTATGGGGACTTGCGGCCGGGTTCAGCTTTAGTAAAATAAATTCCGGCGCCTCGTCTGACAGGGCGAAAATCGTTGGCCGCACAGGCTCGTAGGGTGATTGCGCAACCATGTCTTTTGCGATACCGATGATCTTGAAAGGATCGCCAAACCAACGGATCGTTTCACCCACGGGGTGTTTGAGCCCCATGAATTTCACTGCAGCTTCATTCAACACAAGACCGGAAGAATCCGTTCCGAAGTCCCTGGAAAAATCCCGGCCTCCCGTGATGGACCAGCCGATGGTCTTTCCAAAATCCGGTGAAATGCGTTCCACAGAAAAATCCACCGCCAGGTTTGGGTCTTTCCCTTGCCAGTCGATACCGCTGGTGGATGACCAGCCCGCAGTGAGCGGACTGCCACTTTCGGCCACCGAGATTACCGTACCCTTTTTCTCCAATTCATTTTTGAGCGCTTCCAGGTGATCGTGTACCTCCGGGGTGAGCAAGCGGACTGCCACCACACCCTTGTTATCATAGCCCAGTGGCCGATTCCTGGTAAACTCCACCTGGCGAAACACAATGATGGTACCAATGATCATCGTTACTGAAACTGAGAATTGCATCACGACCAAAACACGGCGGGGGATAGCCGCCCAGCGACCAACTTTAAAGGTGCCTTTCAAAATTTTAACCGGTTCGAAAGAAGAGAGATAAAATGCCGGGTAGCTGCCTGCAACCAGGCCAGTAAGCAGGGTAAACCCCGCGACTAGTAGCCAGAACACCGGGTTACTCCAGGGGATCGACATTTTTTTACCAGCCACTTCATTAAAGAATGGCAGCGCAACCTGTACTAATAACATGGCCACCAGGAAGGAAATAAATACCATCAAAAAAGATTCCAGGAAGAACTGTTGCACCAGCTGCTTCCGCAAAGATCCGATGGCTTTACGAATGCCAACTTCTTTCGCCCGCTTCTCCGATCGGGCCGTACTCAGGTTCATGAAATTGATGCAGGCGAGCAACAACACAAACCCGCCGATCATTCCAAAAAGCCATACATATTTTATTCCGCCACCAATATTGACACCATTCTTAAAGTCACTGTAAAGGTGCCATTTATTCATTGGCAGCAGGAAAATGACAGGCTTCTTTTTTGCCAGCTCCTTACTCACCTTCTGAAGTTTAGAATCTTTAATGCGGGCCGAAGCCTGCTCCATAGTAACCTGGTCGTGGAGCTGAACAATAATGGTAAATGCATTAGGGCGCCAGGGATCCTTGGCCGTTCTTATCCATTCTGTGTTTGCAAAAAAAAGTTTCCACGGAGCGATAAATTGCAGCGCGGAAAAACTTGAATTGGCAGGAAGATCCTCGTATACGCCGGTTACCTGCACATCAAGCTGGTTATCAATCTTCAAGCGTTGATTCATTGGATCATGGTCGCCGAAACAGGCTTTGGCGGCAGATGC
>JAURWD010000116.1 GCA_030655145.1 Ferruginibacter sp. | reverse complement strand
GGAGAACTTTTTGCTGCAATGCTTTAAAAAAATGGTTTCAAAATATCGATCAGGCTGTAGTTGTCTTCACCCTGCTTTTCTTAATGTACTGCACAACCAGGTAGATCAAAGAAAACACCACGATAAAAACAGCAATGCCTGTTAGTTCCTGCTTTGTTAAGTTGGAAAGCAGCCAAATGATGCCCGCGGTCGCGAATAATGGTACTATAACACCACCGGGTACCCGAAAATCTTTCCCTTTTCCTGGCGCAGTTGCGTTTCGAAGTTTCACGCTGGCCAATACCACACCCAGGTAGGTGATCAGCACCGCCGCACTTGCGAGGATGGCCAATTGTTTAAAGCCGCCGGAGATCGCGAAGAGAAATCCTAAGCCAGCGTAAAAAATTATGGCAACATGTGGTGTTGCAAATCGGGGGTGAACTCGCGCTAACGGCTGCGGCATCAACCCATCTCTCGCCCCGGCAAATAAAATTCGGGGGATGGATAACATTTCGCCACCAAGGGCTCCCAGCATGGAAAGTGCCGTAACCGCAACGATCAATATGGTCCCTGTCTTGCCAAAGGCGATACCTGCCACCGCCGCCAGGGGTGCATCTTTGTGGGCACTCATCCCTGTTCCTAAAACACCTTGGGTAACCAGTTGAATGGAGATGTACAGGATCAACACGGTTGTAACTCCTAAAAAAATTCCCAAAGGAACTGTGCGATTGGGCTGCCTGATTTCGCCACCATTTGTTAATGGACCTTCAAAGCCAAGGAAGGCAAAGAATAATAACAACGACGCTGTGCCAATGTTAGCAATAGTAGGCGCCGTGGTCCAGGTAAGATTTTCCTGGTCTACGAAAGCAGCGCCGGCAATGATGAGTACGATCATTGGGATCAACTTTCCCAAGGTCGCAAACTCAACAAAACGAATTCCGTTTTTTACACTCCGGATGTTCAGCAGGGCCAGTCCTCCGAACACGAGGAACAGAAAAACAGCCCGAAACCAATCTCCGCCAAGGGCGGGAAAAAAGTATTTCAATGTATCAGCCAACGCATTGGCGATGGCAGCATCTGAAAATATGCAGCCTCCTATCCAGTAAATATTATTAGACATAAATCCGGCAAAGGGCCCAAACGCTCTTTCAATATAAGTGTAGGAGCCACCACTGGAATAGGTTTGACTGCCGACCTCGGCGAAACACAATCCAATTAAAAATATCAAAACACCGCAAACAACATAAGCAAGTATAGCTGTAGCTCCGAGGCCTTCGGCGATGATCGCGGGAATAACAAAAATGCCCGATCCGGCCGTGATGTTTACAATGGCCAATACGAGTGAGCGCAAACCGATCTCACGTTTAAGATGTTCATTTTTTGAAGCTGGCTCCATGAGTATTCAATTGGTTATAGGGTGTATGGCTATATGAATTTTAGCCTACTTCGGGTGCTATCGAAACTGTATCAGGATTGGAATCATGGATATTTCGTTCTTTAGGGAAATTACGGGATTTTTTATCGTCGTGTAGAAGTTCCAAAAAGTAGAACGATTTGAAAACATGCCTGGTGAACCCTCCCGTCGTTCAGCAAAGCCACTTCGGAAGATTGTTTACTTCTGCGGTAACCGGCGGCCTGCCATCGTATAATTTGATAGCCCATTTTACCCGCCCTTTCATGCAAAATTCTTCCATCAAATCCAGCTTTAATTTCATTACATTGAGTTAGTAAAATTGATCGTTTCAAAATGCCCGCATACGAAATTGAAATAATTCTCAATCGTCAATTGGCAGACTGCCTCTCTATTCCCGTGTTTATTACAGACACGATGGGTAACCTGATCTTTTACAACGATCCCGCTGAAGTATTGCTAGGTACCCGGTTTGAAGATACCGGGGAGATGAAGGTTGAAACCTGGTCAACAGTCTTTAAGCCACTTGATGAAGAACGCAAGCCCCTCGAACCTGAAGAATTACCGCTCGTTCAAACACTGGGTGATCAACTTCCTCATTATAAAACATTCTGGATCGAAAGCCTGAAAGGCAAGGCGGAAAAAATTTCGGTCACGTCTTACCCGATCATTGGCAGAACCGGGAAATTTTTAGGTGCCGTCGCCATTTTCTGGGAAACAAAAGATATATGAAAATCTCGTTAAAGGGAGTTCGTGGTTCTATTCCCACCACTGGTGCGGAAACCTCCATTTACGGAGGCAATACTTCCTGCACGGTGGTGACTGAAGACAACTGGCTGCTTGTGGTAGACGCTGGTTCGGGACTGCAAAAAGTTAGCACTGATCAATTTTCTGTTAAACGCGTGGACATATTATTGACGCACCTCCATTTTGATCACATACAAGGCCTTGGCTTCTTTCCGGCACTCTTTGATGCGTCTACAGAAGTGCACATTTGGGGGCCGGCGAGCGCTACCCAAAGTTTACATTCCCGCCTCAGCAGGTATTTATCACCGCCACTATTTCCCGTACTGATTCGTGACCTTCCCTGTGCGATCGTCATGCACGATATTGAAAACACCGACTTTGAGATCGGGCCTTTCAAAATAAAATCGCAGTATGTGATCCACCCAGGCCCAACGGTTGGATTTCGCATCGAAAACCATCGATCAACTTTTGTCTATATACCAGATCATGAGCCTGCACTGGGATTAAAAGGTTTGCCGAAAGACAAAAAATGGATGTCTGGATTTGACCTCGCGATAGGGGCCGATCTTTTATTGCATGATGCACAATATACCGAGGAAGAGTACCATCAAAAAGTGGGCTGGGGCCATTCCAGTATGGAAGACGCGGTAAGGTTTGGTGAAATGGCCGGTGTGCAACGCCTACTTTTAGCCCACCATGATCCCACGCACAAAGACAGTATGCTCGAGGAACATTTCAAGGTACTCCAACACAAATTTCCTGGTCTTTCCATGAAATACGAATTCGCTAAAGAAGGATTGGAAATTGAGCTCTGAGTTTTTTAATTAACCGATTTTCCGCCGCTGGCGGGAGGGAGATCAAAGCAACTTCTGCCGCAAAATAGCAAGCCCGAACGCTGGTTGTAATTTTCCTGAGAACACTATCATCCAGGTGGTCTTCATTATTTCAATTTACATTTTCCTTTCGCTTCATTCTCTTTCGTTGCAGGTATTCAAATTGCAGGCAGGTCAATAACAGCCACGAATACCCGATACAGAAACCGGCGATCACATCACTCGGGTAGTGGACCCGCAAATAGATTCGGCTGAAGCCTATGAGCAATGAAAACAGAATAAGGGAAGTTG
>JAURWD010000106.1 GCA_030655145.1 Ferruginibacter sp. | reverse complement strand
AAATCATAGTTGTACAGGAAAGTTTCTTTTTCGCAAGAAAGGATATCCGTGATCTTAAGTTGGGATGCATCCAGTACCTGGTCGCTTCCGTATCCATTCCTCTTTTCACTTTCTTCGATCAATCCGACTCGATAACCTTCAAGGTTAAATTCGAAGAGGTGATAGTTTTGCCAGCCCATAACTATTTGAATGATATGATGTAATTCAAAAAAAGTCGTTTCTTTTTTTACCAATACAGTTCGGAAAATCAGCGGTTCAGAATGTTGTATTGATATGTTTAGCTGAATAACGTCACTCATAAAAAATATTTATGCTCATGGCTAAATTACGAATATTGAAACGAAAATAAAAAGCGATAAATGAGGATAAAATTTTCCAGGAAATGGACGAAGGATCTAAGTCAGCTTACTTTTTTTCTTCTGTTATTTTGTTCAGCTTCGAGATGCCGTATTTGAAAATTTTGAGGATTGATCTCATAGATAACAAGCAAAAATTTGGGAAGAATTGGGGCAACAAAAGCGTGGTACTTGTATATTCAATTGAACTTCATTTTTCCATGATATGTTCTTCATTTGATCACACGCTGAAAGTTTAAACGGATGGAATAGTTGGGGATCAGAGCAATTCATTTACAGTTTTAAAAACATATCCTTTGGCAGTGAGGTAGGCTATCAAATCAGTTAGTCTTCTATAGAAAGGCTCTTTTCGCCGGGGATCAACGCCGACATGGAACAGCAACAAAAATCCATTGAGTCCTGTTTCCTTCATCGTTACTGCATCCTTAATAGACTTAAAAATTGTTTCGTTGTTACGATAATTCTTTAAGCCGGGCCAGGTGTAATCGGAGGTAGAGAAAGTGCCGGGCGTGAAGTTGATCAATTGCATCCCTAACTCCTGCGTCCATTGGGCAATGCTGTCATTGTACCATTCATACGGGGGCAAAAAATATTCGTGGTCATACACGATCCCCGCATTTCGCATGGCATCGACATTCGCAGAAAGATCTGCTGCAAATGCAGCTTTGTTTACCAGCAAACTATCCCGTTGCTGCCAATCACAGTATAACAGGTGCTTGTCACTATGCGGACCCAAATAATGCCCTTTTGATTGCATGCGTTTTAAAAAATTGTGCTGGGCCTGATTGCGATAAAAATCCCCGGTAAGAAAAAAGGACGCCTTGATCTTTTTTTGATCTAAAATTTTTTCGATCATCGGCACGCCATCAGCGAACTCGTGACCGGTGAAGACCAACGCAATTTCTTTGGCGTTTTTGCTTCCCTGATTGATCGCCCCTTTATGAATTTCGTTGCCTTCCTTCGCAGCCCCAGCCTCCCGCGAAGCAAGCAGATAGATCAACGAGGCAGTACCGTCCATGGTTGGCTCATTGGTACTATAGTCTCCATAGTCATCATGGTATACCGCCAGGTCGCTTTGAAATTCGGCGTATTCATCCGGTTCATGCAATTGAATGCCAATCAGGTTTTTGTAAATGCTGGTGTTCACCGGTCCGTCGACGAGTCCGCCGTTGATCGCGAAATTCTTGAGGTGCGTAAAGGCTGAGTGTGGGTCTGTGGGAAAATCGCCATCTGCAGGCAATCCATAAACCATGCTGGTTCCCCAGGGATTGCATCCAAAGAGCCAATCAAAATTTGCCTGTTCCAACATTGCATAAGCCTGGCTTCCAGATAACTTTCTATACCAATAACATTGCATTGCAAAAGAAGTCGTGAAGTTATTACTACACCAAATGAACGGGACACCGCGGTAGAATGCATTGGCTTTTGCCTTCCTCCAAACTTTTTCAATTCCATCACGATAGTATTGGACCAGCGTATCTCTTCCAGGTCCTGCCAGTTGTTGAGCCAACTCATAATGACCTGCGTTTATAAATGGATAGAATTGGTAATGCCGTGCAGTATCGGCACCCAGCCAGGGAGTGATCTTTTCCTGTTGCGCATAGCGGTAAGCTTCTTGTTTAAATTGTTGCGCTTCTTTTTGCCTGGCTATTCCGGGAAGGATGGACTGTATTGAGGCGGCCGCAAGTTCCATATCATCTACCCAGTTATCCTCTTCATAAAAATAAGGAGCACGGCCGGGTGCAGTTTGGGTAACCCCTGGCTTTTTTAAGGCATAGGTCCAGGCATCGACCGCCTTCTTCAAAAAATCGGGGGTCTTAATTTCGGAGAACTTCGGGTCTTTAAGCTGCAACGATTTTGCCAGCGCGAAGGCACTGGCAAATTTTGCTGCAGTTGACGAGGTACCCTTCGTGCGATTTTTGTACTTAAATAAACCCTGCGGCTCCCCGGTGATAAAATATACGGGACGCTCAAACCCCTTCCCGTAAAAACTATCCAGCTTTGGTAAACGCAAACTCTGGTGATCACGATCATCAGCCAATTGGTTGAACATAATGTTTGAGGATGGATTCATTTTCGTTAACCATTGAAGCCCCCAGTTTGCTTCATCCAACAGATCGCTGTAACCATTTTTTCCAGTCAAACCATTTGCCTCGTGTCCATCTGGAAAAAACTTTTTGAAATCGCGGTATGCAGCCAGCAAATGCCAGGTTGCATTGGCTGACGTTGAAGCATATTGCAGGTAATCAGATGCATCGTGCCAACCCCCACTAACATCGATGTTCGTACTGTCAGGCATCGGACCATACATCGTGTACCCATCGTGGGTATGACAACTGTCCTTAAGAAATGGATTAAATCCACTTCGTTGCTGGCGCATATACTGAAGACAAAAATTTGCAACACCCTGATTTACTGTTGCATCCACTTTAAACATGGGGGACCTTATTCCATTCGCTTCTAGGAAGTAGGTTCCCGTTTTTGTAAATGCAGAAAAATCCAGGCGATTGGTTGAAAGGAACGGTCCATACGACCCGAAGTTTTCGGAAGCAGCACCTCTGAAAACAATATTGTTGGAAGTTGCATCCACGAGACGGAAGCTATCAATAACACCTACGGACTTGCTTGCATAAACTGCTACCTTCTTTCCGCCCGGAGTATAGCCAAGTTGATTAATTCTTATCCAGGAGGTTATTGGTGATGATTGGGAAAAGACGAGGTTGAATGACTGAAGTAATATTGCCAATGCGAAGGTTGATTTCAGGCATCTAATCATAGTAAGATTTTATGAAATAAAGTTAAGCCTCCGGGATCGAAATGAAACGCTACGGAGATACACTCGTCACTTAGTGTTGAGGCTTTCTGTTTCAACGAAGTCATTTTGTAATAAACCAACCCTCACGACAAGGCAATTGTAATAACTTTGAGAGCGGTTTCTGATCCTCTTACTAATACTGAACCAGTGAATATGTTCGCAAAAATGCGCAGTCCGGTTACATTAGCTGGCGCGGAGCTTGACAACTACCTTTCGCGTGGCTGGTTTAGGATGCGCCAAAACATATTCACTACCAGCTTTCTTCAATTCGACAACTGCTTTTATAGTGTCATTTGGTTAAGGGTAGCTTTGCAGCAAGAACAAGGAGACAAGAAAAAAACCAGGCTCCACAAAATAAATGCAGCCTTCAGAACCGAGATCAAGCAAGCTGATGTAACACCTGCACACGAAGAACTTTACCAGGCATATCGAAAAACCATTTCCTTTGAAGTATCATCTTCCTTGCAGGAATTATTGTTAGGCACCGAATCGTACAATCGCTACGACACTTATGAAATCAATGTGTACGATGGTGAAGTATTGATCGCAGCAGGTTTTTTTGATCTGGGAAATTCAAGCGCTGCCGGAATTTCCAGCATCTACCATCCCGATTACAGGAAACATAGTCTTGGCAAATACCTGATCCATCTAAAACTGGAATTCTGTCGCCAACAACATCTCAAGTATTTTTACCCAGGCTACCTCGTGCCCGGATACAAAGCATTTGATTACAAAACAGAAATTGAGCGGGATAGGC
The DNA here is from genome assembly GCA_030655145.1 of Ferruginibacter sp. GTDB lineage: Bacteria > Bacteroidota > Bacteroidia > Chitinophagales > Chitinophagaceae > Ferruginibacter. The sequence goes on along the minus strand of JAURWD010000106.1, from coordinate 6,890 downwards.
TGGAGTACCTTCATTTACCTTCCCGTCAGTGGCTTCCTTATCGCCAGTTCTCAACTGATTTGCATCCCCTCGATACTATGATCGCGATGCTCCAGCATGCAAAAAATTTCTTTCAAAACCAGAACATTTTATGCTCGCTTTTATACTACAAGTTTTTCGACGCTAACCTGGACCCGGGTTTTTATGGAAATGAATTACTTGATTTTCCCGTGTTTTTGTATTGTTACCCGCTCACCGGGAGTTTTGACTATCACCTTATTGTATTTGACGTAAGAGATGGAAATTATCATTTACTTCAATGCAGCGCAGTGATCAACCTCGATTATCATGCAGGGGTAGACGATATTTTTAGTTCCGGATTATTGAGGGTGGATAAGGACCTGGCAGCCGTTGCCAAAATCGAGGAATTAAAGCCGGTCCTGGTTCATTATCTATAAATGCAGTTGGGGAAAACAAAGTGAGTTGTATTTATCTGGGGTATTTTTTCCGCGTACCTTTTTGGTCTTTTTTAATAGTGGGGGAAAAAAAGTTAACCACATTTTTTGTCTGGTTCAAATTATACCCCTATTTTCATGGTCCCTTACGCCCTCTACTACCACTGTCCGTTGAAGAAAACCAACATTATTCTACCTGCAATTCCAGCGGTCTTTTAATTTCCAGTCAATCCATCGAAATCCAACGGTACGTATTTTGTATTATATGTTCCACAAAGTTTACCCTGTTACCTAATACCCTCCTCTATCCTCTTTTAAGCCACTAATTACCCACTTTACTATTCAGTGTGTTTTGCAAAGTTGATCAAAAGTCGAAAAGTAAAGTTCTACGTCGCATTTTTAACCACAAGAAAAAATAAACATTTAAGTACCAAAAACTAAGCTCATGGAAAATTTTTATACTGCTTACACAAAAGTGATCGAAACCAAGACTTACTATTTCGTCAAGAAGTTTATGGCTTTTCCTGAATTCAATGGGGTAGAACCTGTTTTAGAAAGTTATGCAATGCATGCTGACTTCAACAAAGCATGTGCTATCGCAGGAATCGCCGATCAACAAGTGAAAGCCCGCCTGTTAAAAGAAGCCAATGAAACTTTGCAGACTGCAAAAGTGATCGATCTTAATTCAATTAATTTTTCCAGTCAGAATATTGCAATGTGAAAGGGTGGTTTTCTTAAACGCCGTCAACCCTGACCCACAATTTTTCGAGCACGCTCCGCTTTAGTGCTATACCTCTCCAATCTCCCCGTTTTAAATTTTTGCTATCCATGCCCTAATGGGCTGAAGTCATTTGAAAAAATGTGCTTATGAAATGCTGATGCGCATTTGCACAAACCGGCTTCATTTCTTCGTTGGGAATTTTCGATCCTGTGAACGCGTAGTCAGAAAGAGCGTTGTTTGTTTTGAGCGGATTGCTTTGTAAAATGATCCTGGAAGGGAGGTTAAGACATAAAAAAAGGGCCAGGATAAAAATCCAGCCCCGTTTTAAAATCCAATATCCTATGAAAAACCGAGACAAAAATAGGGATAGTTCCATTCCAACCTATACCCTAAAGCGGGTATTTTTTATGCAACCGATTGAATGTTGCGAGTGATCGAAACAAAACACCTTCAAAGGTTTTCCTGCATTATTTCCACGCGCTAACTTTCACCAATCCATTTCGTGTATACATGATTGTTACCTTTTCGGTATTTTGCGTTTTTTGTTGTGGTGATCATAATTTATCTTCTAAGTTTTCAACTTTTACTTCCCCGGGCATCGAATTACCGACCATCATGACACCGACTATAACTGTTCAAGAGATCGTTGCTTCTTCTTTGAAATTTAATCCAGTGGTATCAGTGTCGCGATTATCACTTCCACTTTTTTAGTTTGGTTTCCATGTTATCAACATTAAAAGGTCAATAATCCACTTATTGGAACTTCGGGTCGGAATGGCTTTTTTATTGGCCAATGCTTTAATACATTTACTATATACTTTTTGTATATAAAACAAGGAGTTCCGTTCGTTACTCTAACCCATTGACGGGACTGCTAACAAGCATGACTACAAGCGAAAATTCTATCATGACGTGTGCGTACGCTTTCGCAGCCGCACGATTCGATTCCGCTACAAATCATCATTCATTACATGCTACCAGCCGGTTTGAAAAGGACACGGTCATTGTTCCTTTCAAAGCCGCAAGCACCCAACCGGTGGCGAGCTATCTCACCGTTCAGATCGATCTCCAAAAACACATCACACTACAGCCGACTATTTTACAATTTGTGAATCATAGTTGTGAGCCCAATGTATTTTTCAATACAAGCACGATGGAGTTTACCAGTCTGAGATCGATTGCTCAAGGTGATGAGCTGTGTTTCTTTTATCCTTCGACTGAATGGGATATGGCCCAGCCCTTTGAATGTTTTTGCGGGCGCCCAAATTGTTTAAAAGAGATCAAGGGTGCTGCTTATTTACCGCCAGAAATTTTAATGAAATATAAACTGACCGATTTCATTTTAAGAGAACTAAATACCCGGGTTGAACAAGCATTTTAAAAGCCGAGAAAATCAATGTCAAAACCAACATCTTTTTTATCCAGCTTGTCACCCGAAAAATTAAAAGTTTGGGTACTGGCACCCTATCTTAAAAGCGCTGACGAAAACATTGACTACTACTACGACTTTAGTCAGAGCATTGCGGAGTATACAAAGACATTCAAAGAAATGAACATCGAATGGACCTGGCAACCGGTAACAATGTTCGATTTTAAAACCATCATCGAAAGCATCATTGAAGAAAAGAATTCAGGAAGATATTTTCCCATAGTGTTCAACCTTTGTGATGGAGATGAAGTCAACGGAACGCCGGGTATATCCGTTGTGCGTTTGCTTCAGCGGTCCAACCTTGTTTTTACCGGCGCTGACGAATTTTTCTACGATATTACTACTTCGAAAATCCCAATGAAAAAAGCATTCGACAATGCCCGGGTGTCGACAGCGAAATGGGAGGCCATCACTGATGCAGATCAAAATATCGCGGGAATCTTTGGAAGGTTAGGGTGCCCCATCATACTTAAGCCTTCAGTGTCTGGTGGGAGTATGGGGCTTGGGATCAAAAACGTGATACATAATGAACATGAGCTCACTCTCCTGGTAAAACAAATGTTTCAAGGGTATCGTGGATGGGATCTTGCTACTGACGGTTTGATCGCGGAGTCGTTTGTCGCAGGCAGCGAATTTACTACCCTGATCGTTGGCTCCTGGGATAAACCAGAGTTTGCCTTTGTATATAACCCGGTCGAAAGAGTTTTTCATGAAAGCCTGCCAGATGAACAAAAAATTTTAAGTTTCGACCGGCTTTGGGAAATTTATGAAGAAGAGTCCCCAATGCCGGATGATGGAAACTTTTACGAATACGAGAAACCGGATGAAGCCCTGGTTGAAAAAATAAAGGAACTTAGCTGGGAAGCATTTGTCGCCATGAAAGGCAAAGGATACACCAGGGTAGACCTGCGCCAGGATAAAGTAACGGGCAAAATTTTTGTATTGGAAGTGAATGCGCAGTGTGGTTTGAGCGAGGATGAAGATTACACTTCAATAGGTGCAATTTTGCGACTCAGCGGAAAATCATTTACGGAACTTGTAAAAGAGATCATCAATACCGCTTTCATGGCAATAGCTACCAAAACATCGAAACGTACTAATTCAAAACTTTACAAAATTGAAGAGCCCTTGCCGTTGAGAAAACTTCGTGGCTCGGCTTAACAATCAGTATTCGCTTAAAAAAATGGTTGAACATTCTGAGCCTAACAATCTTCCAGAACATTTTGGGCTTCCCCAATACTTTAATGGATTATCCTTTAGTGGCAAGCGGATTTGTGTGCTACAACCCGATTATACTAACTCATCGGTCGATTACCAGTATTATGATCCGCACCGGGATCTATCTGCGTTGATTCCTGAAGCGACCATTGATCATGTCTTTATCAACAAGCTGTCAACTTATAAGCAGCTAAAAGATTTAAAGAAACAAGGGTACGATGTTTTCGTAAACCTTTGTGAAGGTTACCTGGAATGGGATATCCCCTCAATTGACGTAATCTATTCGCTGGAGTTATTAAAGCTTCCTTTTACCGGTCCTACCAGTTTGCTCTACGATCCGGAAAAAGAATTGATGAAATACGTCGCGTACACCGAAGGCGTCAAAACGCCGGCTTATGCATTAATTGATGAATCAAGTATCATAGAAAACGAGATCGGGCACCTCCGGTTTCCACTTTTTGTAAAACCCGCTAAAGCTGGTGACAGCCTTGGTATCGACAATAAAAGCCTCGTTCACTCAATCGATGAATTGAAGCTGAAGGTGAGTGAAATTTTAAACGAATACGCTCCATTGCTAATTGAGGAATATATCCCGGGCCGTGAGTTCACTGTTATGGTGGCTGCAAACCCGGATGGCAAAACCACCACAACGTTTCGGCCGGTAGAATATATCTTCCCCGAAGGGTCGGCCTTTAAAACCTATGCTTTAAAGACTTCGGAGCTTCACCCGAACGCAAATATCGCTGTTACTGATGCTGAGTTGGGTTTGAAACTTAGAACTGTTACTGATCGGATTTTTCGGAGTTTCAACGGTGAAGGTTACGCCCGCCTTGATTTCCGCATGGATCAACATAACCAGCTGTACTTTCTGGAAATAAATTTTACTTGCTCTGTATTTTATAAAGATGGTTACGAAGGAAGTGCCGATTATATTTTACAACACGATGGCTTCGGACAGGCGAACTTTTTGCGACACATCGTTTCAGAAGGAATTGCACGCCACAAGCGAAAGCAAAAGAAATATGTAATGAAGGGCAACTCGATTGCCGGCTATGGCATTTACAGCCTGGAGAAAATTCCTGCCAATGGACTCATCTTTAAAGGAGAAGAACAACCGCAACGAATTGTTACCCGGCGCCACGTGGAAGAATGCTGGACTGAGACCAATAAAGAAACTTTTCGCCGGTATGCTTACCCCCTTAGCAAAGAGGTCTTTTTACTATGGGATTATGACCCGACTGGCTGGGCACCTCAAAATCATAGCTGCTCCCCGAATACTGTTTATTACGGACTAGATGTTCGAGCACTACGCGAGATAACTCCTGGAGAAGAGCTTACGCTCGATTATGGATCATTTTTAGATGACACTATGGAGCCCTTTCAATGCCAATGTGGTGCTGGATGCTGTCGCGGACTAATAACCGGTTTGCCGAACAATTCGGTAACCGATCGCGAACTTACTGCCATGCAATTATAGAAAACATCTTCCCTTCATTTTGATGCATCCTCCCAGTCGGGGAGTTTATTCATTTTCAGCGCCCATTCCGTGCTTTAAAGTCACCCTTTTTGCCAAATCTGTTTCCGAAGGATTTATGTGGGCTCGTTCCTACCCATTGAGTTATGCCACTTATCCCTCCCGGGAGCCGCTCGTCACAAATCTACAAAAACTTTAATTTCACCTTTTTACCTAAAAGTCTTGCTGGTGGCTGTTTTACAGCAATCTAAGCTATTTTAGCTGACTGACTACCTAAAAAAAACAGGTACTATGTGTTGTATAGTACTAAAATCTTTATATCTTTGTTTTATCAAAGTAACAATAACAATTCAACTCAAAAATTAAACAAAATGAAAAAGCAATCAACCACCACCGTCTTCACAAATCTTAGTTCAGAACAAGTAACCGCCTTAACAACAATTGTAGCGGAAACACTTGCGAGCGTCGTTCCAACAGTTAAAACCAAAGTTTTTACTGCCGCAGATCTTTGGAATATCCAACGTAACAAAAGGGTAATCACTTCCCGTAGATTTTCTTTCTAATCTCTTTTCAAACTATTATAAAAACACAATCATGAAAAAGCAATCAAATACCTTGTTCTCAGACATCAACAAAGAACAATTGGCTAATTTAACAACCGTAGTAAAAGAAACTATCAACCTAGGTATTCAATCAGCGAGAAGGAACTTCAGTGCAGCAGAACTATGGGATATTCAACGTCGGAAAAGGACATTTACAACCAGGAGGTTGTCGTTTTAAGTAAGGCTTTCGTCTCTCGCTAGCCACTAAAGCCAGGATCTCCCACTTTCCACCGGCCAACGCCATCCTGCCGCAAGGCTGCATAACGACTTATTTCTTATGCTTGAGCACATAGACAAGCGAGCTACACTTGTTAGGATTTTTCAAGGAAACCCAATCTGATCTCAAGCCCTTCAACACTGCAGAGGGCAACTTATTTTTCCCTGTTTGATATTGTTCACTCAGCATGGAGATGTAGAAAGCATCGAGCCACATGGGCTTCGTATGTACAACTTCCATCCCATGCTGGCTCGCAAGGGTTGAAAGAGCCTGTGGAGAAAAGTGATACAAATGTCGGGGAACATCATACGCCGCCCAGAACCTGCCATAGTGCATCGCATCCCAGGAAGTATAGTTTGGCAGCGCAATAAAGCCAGTCCCACCGGGATGTAACAATCTTTTTATCTCGTCGAGGTAAGCATGAAGCTGGTGGACATGTTCGAGCACATGCCACATGGAAATGGCATCAAAGGATGCTGAAGGCAACTCAAATAACTTTCCTGGTTCATCAAGGGTTAGCCGGTATTTCTCTAAACAGAGTTTTCGGGCTCCTGCATCTGGTTCCAATCCTACTCCATTCCAGCCATCTTTTATGGCAGCGTGTAAAAATGCGCCGGTGCCTGCACCTATATCCAGCAACTTCTTTTCCAGGCCTGATGTGGCCAGGTGTTTTTTCAACAGGCCCGTCTTCCAGGCCAGTGTATAATTCCGCGCAATTTTATATAGCTTGTTTACGATCCCTTCTTCAGAATCGGTATGGGAAATATAATCGTCGGATTGGTAATACGGCCCGAT
>JAURWD010000104.1 GCA_030655145.1 Ferruginibacter sp. | reverse complement strand
GGGTGGATTTTCATTTGCTGCAACCATTAATAGAAGAGACGGCTTTGCGGATCCGGGATCAACATCCGGCCACTTTGCAAACTGGGCCAGCAATCAGGAAAGACATCACCACCCTCGACAGGCATCTTCGTGAACTTTCTGCCTACCCAAAACTTCGGAACCTTTACCTGAAGATCTCCGACAGCATAATGAATGCTTAATTATTTGTAGGGGATAACAATATCCGTTTGCACTTTATATGGATCTTTAGGGCGCCCGGTGCTATCAAAAGGATCATCCACATAAATTTCGTACGCGGCTCCCTTTATTTTTTTCTTCCTCTCTTTTAAAAGGTCTTTCAATACGTCATATCCCTGGAAGGTAAGATCATATGGGCCATAGAAATGTGCGATAACAACACTATCGGTTCCAATTTCTTTTACCTGCACGCCAGGTGCTGCTTTTGATGGTCGTTTATCAACCGGGAGGCCCGCCTCAAAAAAGAAAGGTGCGGTTTTAGATTTGTACCAGGCAATGGGTTTGCCGGTGACTTTTAGGTTATTTTTACTGATAACCGCGGCGAGTTGAACACCATAGATCTCGCCTAATTTCATGCTTACCCGTTCGTGCGTTGAAGCACTGTCTTTCATGGTGATGACGATCCGTTTAATTGAAAGGGTATCATTGATATTGATGATCGGGGCTCTCTTTGTTTCTACAGGAACAACTACCGCCGGTGTGTCTTTTGCTACAGGGACCTCTTCTTTTTTTTCAGGTGCATTACTGCAGGAAGCACAAAAAAGGGAAATGAAAATGATAAAAAATGCCCCGTTAAAAAAAGCGTTGGTGTCTTTCATAAAATAGCAATTACGATTATTAATCAGGGTGTTAAAATAAGTAATTGCACTTGCATACCCAACTAAATGCTATAATATGTTTGGCTCTGAAGCAGTCAAAGTAGTTTTCCTTAAATGGTAATTCTACTGTAGGTTTGCACCCCGAACTTTACAATATGTATACGATCACTTATAATTTTGAGCAAAAGGGTTTTAAACCCATTACGCTTGAAAACATTGCGGAAGGCCAGTCTTTGCTGGAGATCGCGTTGACGAATGAAATTGAATTGCATCATAATTGTGGTGGAGTTTGTGCCTGTAGTACCTGTCATTTGTATGTAAATGAAGGCGACGGATTCCTGGAGGAATTGTCTGATAAGGAAGAAGATTTTATTGATAGGGCGGTTAATCCAAGAATCAATTCCCGCCTTGGGTGTCAATGTGTTTTGCAGGAAGGAAGCGGCAATATTGTTGTTACCCTCCCAGACCAATCACAATTTTTAGGAGAATAACACAACCGGCGAGAAACATCAATGCAGTTTTTCGTTCGGTTGATCTATGCCAAAGCGCTTCAATTTTTCAACTATAAATAAAGCCATCAAATTCCCACTATGACTTTCGAACCACCCATTAACTGGAACGACTATGAAGACATTGCCATGAAATTGTATGAACGTTTCGGGGATGATTTTTCGGAAAGCAAAATTTACAGGATCCGGTTTACCGACCTGTTGAAATGGGTGCTGGAAATTCCCCGGTTTGAAGGCAAGCCCGAGCAAAGTACGGAAGGACACCTCGAGATGATCCAGAGTAGCTGGGTGTATGAGTGGCGGGACAATCAAAAATAAAGACTGACAATTTTATCAACCGCGAAATCGTTTCACCACCAACAATCAATTCATGAATATCCTGCATTTGTTTAAACCAATTAAAACATTTGTATTTGATGTGGATGGTGTGTTGGCAACTGAAATATTAGTGATCCTTCAAGGTGGTGAGATGGCACGCAGTATGAATAGTAAGGATGGCTATGCGCTACAGCTTGCCGTAAAAAAAGGCTACCGGGTCGCCATCATTTCAGGTGGAACTTCAGAAGCTGTTCAACAACGACTGGAAAGACTTGGGATAAAAGATGTGTACATGGGTGTGCATCATAAAAAGGAAAAGCTACTCGCCTACGTTGCTGAGCATAACCTTGATTGGAGTGAAATAATGTACATGGGTGATGATATTCCTGATTACGTTGTTATGCAGTTGGTTGGGTTGCCTTGTTGCCCGGCCGATGCAGTGCCCGAGATAAAACAGATCAGCCGCTACATTTCAGCGCTGAACGGTGGCAGGGGTTGTGGAAGAGATGTTATTGAAAAGGTATTGAAATTGAATGGTCATTGGGACCTGGATACATCCGTTACCTCAAAATAATGCAAGTACTGGTCAGTGGCTGATGATCGTATTGCACATTCATTCATTTTAGCACTGAAATTCCAGCATGAAACTATTATCAGCCTTTTTCCGTTTGATACGCTGGCCGAACCTGGTTTTCATTGCGCTTACCCAGATCCTCTTTTATTACTGCATCATCATTCCCACCTTACCTCCGGGGTATGACAAGGTTCCTTACAAATTATCTCCACTAATTTTTTACCTGCTTGTACTAGCATCAGTATTGATCGCCGCAGCAGGCTATATCATCAATGACTATTTTGACATAAACATCGACCAGGTCAACAAGCCTGATAAGATCATTGTGCAAAAGATCATCAAGCGCCGCTGGGCCATTGTATTGCATATTTTACTCACACTGGCCGGACTGGTATTAAGTTTTTATGTGTCATATAAAACCAGCTTTGTCATCGTGGCCGCCAATTTAGGCTGTGCGTTACTGTTATGGGTGTATTCCACCACCTTCAAACGGAAATTATTGACCGGGAATATTATTATTTCCGGCCTTACGGCCTGGACGGTGCTGGTACTTTATTTTGCGGCGCATCCCATTTTTCCCTTGCGCCCCTCTGAGGTAGAAGGCATGCGCCTGGGTATGCAAACCATTTACAAATTTGCGGCGCTATATGCCGGCTTCGCCTTTATCATCTCTTTGATCAGGGAAGTGGTGAAAGACATTGAGGACATGGATGGCGATAAACGGTACGATTGTAAAACTATGCCAATCGTTTGGGGCGTTCCGCCTTCTAAGGTTTTTGTCGGCGTTTGGTTGGTGGTGTTGATCGGTGCCTTGATCGTGGTACAGTTTTATGTGCTCCAGATCGGGTGGTGGATCAGTTCCTTATACATTTTGTTGCTGGTCATTATTCCATTGTTCTACGTGCTGCGACAATTTTATCACGCCCAGACTCCTGCCCATTATCATCGCATAAGTACACTTGTAAAACTCGTTATGCTGACCGGAATTTTATCGATGATACTATTCCGGTTTGAAGTTTAATATTTGAGACAACCTTCCTCATGGATCAACTGCAACGCAATCATCAAAAGATCATCCTGGCCTCTCAATCTCCGCGGCGCAAGCAATTGCTTGAGTGGGCAGAAGTAGACTTCGAAATAAAGGTTTCTGAAACCGATGAGTCGTATCCCCCAAACCTGGCCGTCGACGACGTTGCGGTTCACATCGCACGTAACAAAGCGTTGGCAATTTTGCAAAGCGGCCCAGAGCAACACCCGGTGCTCGCCGCGGACACTATTGTTGTACTTGGCGATACTGTGATCGGGAAGCCGCGGGACAGGGATCACGCCATTCAAATCCTGACTGAACTTTCTGGTCAGCAACACCGCGTCATCACCGGCGTAGTGATCTTGTTCCAGGGGAAAGAAATTTCATTTGCTGATGTTACCAAAGTAGAATTTCATCCCTTAACCCGCAACGAGATTTCCTTTTACGTAGATAAATACAAACCATATGATAAAGCCGGAGCCTATGCTATCCAGGAATGGATCGGTGTCGTCGGCATCAAATCTGTTCACGGCGATTTTTATAATGTAATGGGCCTGCCGGTAAGCAGGGTAGTGCAGGCTTTACGTCAACTCACCCCATCGATTTAGGAGAAAATAAACAGTTGCTATAATAGTTGTCGGCTAATGGTTACATTAGGTATGCCTCAACCGTTAGTGCGGTTGCTGCTACGCAAAACTGTTCCCCATGACTGAGCGCCTACTCCAATTCATCTGGCAATTCCAGTATTTCAATCGAACCCAACTTACCACAGCAGAAGGAGATGAGTTGAATATTCTCCGTCCCGGGACAAGTAATGTGAACCAGGGCCCAGACTTCTTAGACGCCAGGATAAAAGTAAATGGAACCACCTGGGTTGGAAACATTGAAATACACATCGAGTCTTCCAACTGGGTCGATCACAACCACAGTAACGACACGAATTATAACAATATCATTCTTCATGTGGTCTGGGTGAATGATGTGGTGTTGAACTTACCCTTTCCCGTACTCGAACTTTCGTCAAAGGTTTCTAAGATACTGCTATCAAAATTTGATGACCTGATGAATGCCCGGCGTTTTATTCCCTGCGAGAATTCGATCGCACAAGTTGATCGGTTAACCTGGACGGGATGGAAAGAAAGATTGCTGGTGGAAAGGTTGCAGGTAAAATCGGCGATTTTATTTCGGTTTCTCGAAGAGAATAACAATCATTGGGAAGAGTCTTTCTGGTGGCTGTTGGCGCGGAACTTCGGGGTGTCGGTAAATACCGATGCCTTTGAAATAATTGCGCGTTCCCTGCCCTTGCAACTTTTAGCAAAACATAAAAGCCAGTTGCACCAGGCCGAGGCGTTGTTGTTTGGACAGGCAGGTTTACTTAACACCGATTTCACCGAAGCCTACCCTGCGATGTTAAAAAAAGAATATGCTTTTTACAGGAACAAATACAAGCTTCACCCAATACAAGTGCCGCTTCATTTTCTGCGCATGCGCCCCGGCAATTTTCCGACAGTTCGTTTAGCCCAACTTGCGATGCTGATTCACCAGAGCACCCATTTACTTTCCGTGATCCGGGAAACAACCACACTGCAGGAGCTCAGGAACTTGTTTGATGTTACGGCCAACGACTATTGGGATTATCATTACACCTTTAACGAACTAAGCGAATACCGCGCAAAGAAAACAGGCCGGCAAATGATCGACACCCTTATCATCAATGCTGTTCTGCCCATTTTGTTTGCCTACGGCCATTATCATAAGCAACAGGAATACAAAGACCGGGTCATTCGTTGGTTTGAAGAATTACAGCCTGAGATAAACAAGATCACTACCGGTTTCACTGCCATCAGCGTTGAAAACAAAACTGCTTTTGATTCCCAGGCACTCATCCAGCTAAAGCATGCCTATTGTGATGAAAAACGTTGCCTGGAATGTTCTGTGGGAAAGCGTCTGCTCACGGCAGAAACTGATCATGCCCGCCGGGAAATGTAGATCCGTGGTGATATGATGTGATGAATATTATTGATAAGATATATTTAATATGATATCGGTATTCAGACTTTTTACAACCGGGCAATTGTCCCCGATCTTTTGCAGGTAAATTCTATCCGAATCCTGCAGCGCTAATGTGGGTGGAAAGTTAACTTTAACATCTATTTTTGAAATCCTCCTGGGCTCTGCTGCCATGTGTTTTTGAACGTCGATGACCATGCCTTTCAACTCAATATTTATATCGCTTGCTTTCATCGCCATTGTTGTTGCCATGCAGGTTGCGAGAGCAGTACAGACCATATCGGTGGGTGAAAAACGTTCGCCTTTTCCACGGTTATCTGTCGGTGCATCGGTTTCTATAGCGGTCCCACTTTGCAGGTGTGTAGCATTGCATCTTAAATTTCCTTCGTAATGGATCGTAGCGGTCATTGTATTATTTTTGCATAAATTTACTGAAGTAAATAGCTTTTATGCGGAAAATACTTTTTATCGGTCTTGCTCTTTTGGCCACCTTACCCTCATTTGCCCAGAAAACTAAAAAAGAAAGAAAAGATGAACGGAGGCAGCGAATAAATGAATTGATCAAACAGGAAGAAGAAGGGGTTATTGCCTATCATAAACATACCGCCTTTGGCCTCAAATTAACAACGGATGGTTATGGTGGATTTTTTGAAGTTGGCCGGGCGAGTTCTATAAAAAAAGCACTTCTTTTTCAACTCGACATCTCGGAGCGCAAACATCGTAAGGAAGATAAACAAACCAACCTTGCCATCCCTACCTCACCCTTTGTTTACGGCAAGATCAATTATTTCTACCCTGTTAAACTTGGTGTTCAGCAACAAATGCTTTTGGGCAACAAAATCAATCGCAACGGTGTTAGTGTAACCGGCAATATCGGTGGCGGACTTTCACTCGGGTTATTACGTCCATATTACCTTGAAGTGAACGATATTCAAAACCAACGCCGTAAATACATTCGGTATGAAAGTGCCGACAGCTCTACATTTATCAGTCCCGGCGAATTACAATCTCTGAATGTTTCCGGGTCTGGTCTTGGGAAAGGATGGGGCGATATGTCGATTGTTCCCGGAGCTTATGGAAAGATCGGCCTTCGCTTCGACTATGGAAAGTTCAATGAAATGCTGAATGCGGTGGAAGTTGGTGTTTCGGCAGAGATATACAGCAAGAAAGTGCCACAAGTTGTATCCTCCGAATACAAACGACTTTTTGTGAGTGCATACGTAGCCGTTATGTTCGGCCGTCGGAGATAAACAGGAAAACCAGGAACCTTAAAAAATTTCAATGATAGAATTGCCGGTAATAGATGGAGTGGTGGAACAAAATGTTCCGGGAGCGGCCCTGAAAAAGCCAAACTGGTTGCGGGTTAAACTTCCGATCGGGGAAGAATACAAGCACGTTCGTAACCTGGTAGATCAACATAAATTACATACCATTTGCGAAAGTGGTAATTGCCCTAACATGGGAGAATGCTGGGGCGAGGGCACTGCTACTTTTATGATCCTGGGAAATATTTGTACCCGCAGTTGTGGTTTTTGCGCAGTTGCTACCGGCCGCCCTGACCCGGTTGATTGGGACGAACCCCAACGCGTAGCCGAAGCCATTCACCTTATGAAAGTGAAACATGCCGTGGTAACTTCCGTTGATCGTGACGAAATAAAAGATGGCGGTAGTATCATCTGGTACAACACCATTAAGGCCATTAAAGCACTCAATCCCAATACGACATTAGAAACGCTGATACCTGATTTTAAAGCTGAGGCAGAAAATATCCAGCGCATCATCGATGCTGCACCGGAAGTTGTGTCTCATAATATTGAAACGGTAGAACGATTAACTAAGGAAGTGCGGATACAGGCAAAGTATTGGAGAAGTATGGAGACACTGCGCATCCTCAAACAAGGTGGTATGCGCACCAAGAGTGGAATCATGCTGGGCCTCGGCGAGACCAAGGTTGAGGTGATTGAAACCATGCAGCATCTCCGCGATAGTTTTGTGGATGTCATTACTATTGGCCAATATCTTCAACCAAGCAAAAAGCATTTGCAGGTTCAGCGTTTTGTGCATCCGGATGAATTCAAAGAACTGAGAGAGATAGGATATAAGATGGGTTTCGACTACGTGGAAAGTGGTCCGTTGGTTCGTTCCTCTTACCACAGCGAAAAGCATGTGATCCAGGGATGGGGGCGCAGTCGTTGGGAAGAAGAAAAAGCTTTGCAACAATAAATTACTTTATACCATTTTATAGAGCAACCCTCACCGGTTGCTTTTTTTATGGTTGAATTTTTCGGAATATGGGGGAGTGGTAAATAAATGATAAATAATTAGATGTTTGGGGATTTCCCATCTCCAACCAGCCTTACAAAAACCTGGTGATTATCAATCCAATTTATTGAAATTGTCCCTAATGTATGTTAGTTTTTAAACGTTTAGGGCTCGTTGGTTCGGCAGCTGATGGAATAAAAAATTTTCTAAATCGTCTTTCCACAGTATATTTGTCCACCGGTTTAATAGACTTATACTAGAAAATGTTATTTACTCCCTCCATCATGTGTATGTGCAAATGCTGCAGCGTCAAGCTCTTTAGCTGTTAAACGCTGTAAGTTTTGGCTAAATTTTTTGCAGACTTTTTTATCCATCATTTATAAGCGGTTACAATGAAACATACACAACAGGTTATTGATCAATTACTCCATCAGGCAGATAGACTAAGCATCCCGGATTTTTTACAATTATTGACACAACAGTTCCCGGGTGCGGTTACGTTTTCCACGAGCTTTAGTTTCGAGGACCAGGTAATTACACATGAAATTTTAAGCAACACGCTTCCCATTAAAATATTTACGCTGGACACCGGTCGCATGTTTTCCGAAACCTACTCGGTTTGGAGCAGCACCAATGCCATGTATCAAACCCATATAAAAGCCTACTATCCAAACCAGGATACACTGCAGGATTTTGTTGCGGCCAACGGTCCAAATTCTTTTTACGAATCAATCGCGAATCGCAAGGCTTGTTGTTTCATTCGCAAAGTTGAGCCCCTTCAACGGGCACTTGCCGGAAACGCCATCTGGATCACGGGATTACGGGCAGAACATTCTCCTGATCGACATGACCTCCCAATTCTTGAATGGGATGAAACCAACCAGGTAATCAAATATCATCCCATCCTTCACTGGAGTACCGATGATGTCAAAACTTATATTCAACAACACCGCGTACCCTATAACCCGCTTCACGACCGGGGTTTTGTAAGCATTGGGTGTGCACCCTGCACGCGGGCAATACAACCGGGGGAAGACTTTAGGGCAGGTCGCTGGTGGTGGGAAGATGCTGATAAAAAAGAATGTGGTTTGCATGTTCATGCTGAGGCAACCACTTCAACTGTAGGTTCTAAAATTTAAAACAACAAACGCTTACGCTTAAGAAAAAAGATAATGAGTGATCTTCAAACAATACCTTCTGTAAAAACTCCGGCTCATCACCTGGATTACCTCGACCAGCTTGAGTCTGAATCAATTCACATATTCCGCGAGGTAGCGGGACAATTCGAGCGTCCTGCCTTGTTGTTCTCTGGTGGTAAAGATTCTATCGTGTTGGTACACCTGGCCCTGAAGGCTTTTCGACCCGGTAAATTTCCCTTTCCCCTGGTACACATTGATACCGGCCACAATTTCCAGGAAGCGCTTGATTATCGCGATGAACTGGCGAACACCATCGGTGAAAGATTGATCGTAAGAAACGTAGAGGACACCATTCGCGAAAAAAATCTGACTGAACAGAAAGGGAAATTTGCAAGTAGAAATGCCCTGCAGACTTTTACCCTGCTGGATGCGATCGAAGAATTCAAGTTCGACGCCTGCATTGGTGGTGCAAGACGCGACGAAGAAAAGGCCAGGGCTAAAGAAAGGATATTTTCTGTGCGGGATGAGTTCGGCCAGTGGGACCCGAAATTACAACGCCCCGAACTCTGGAATACTTATAATGGCAGAATTCATAAAGGTGAGAACGTACGCGTGTTCCCGATCAGTAACTGGACGGAACTCGACATCTGGAACTACATCCGGCGAAACAATATAAAATTGCCTTCGATCTATTTTGCACACGAACGCGAGGTACTTGAATATGAGGGACAGTTGGTAGCAACATCTAAATTTATCCAGCTTGATACGGAAGATAAAGTTTCAATGAAACAAGTGCGCTATCGTACCGTTGGTGATATGACCTGCACGGCGGCTGTCGAATCATCTGCGGCCAGCATCGATGACATCATCAAAGAGATCATCGCTACTAAAACAAGCGAACGAGGTGAAACGCGTATAGACGACAAGGTAAGTGAGGCCGCCATGGAAGACAGGAAGAAGGGCGGTTATTTTTAGCCCCTGGTCATTGCAAAGGAGAATTTAAGCAGGACCTTTTGGATAACGAAATTTTCAACCATCAGTATTTTACTATTCCAGATACTGATACAAATAAAGTTCCCTTCGGGGACAAGGGCTAAATGGACATACTAAGATTTATAACAGCGGGAAGTGTAGATGATGGAAAAAGTACCCTCATCGGGCGCTTGCTATATGACAGCAAATCGATCATGATCGATCATTTGGAAGCGATCGAAAAGCAGAGTAAAAATAAACTTGACGGTGAAATTGACCTTGCCTTGCTAACAGATGGTTTGCGTGCCGAAAGAGAGCAGGGAATAACGATCGATGTAGCGTACAAATATTTCTCTACACCAAAACGTAAGTTCATCATCGCGGATGCTCCGGGCCATACACAATACACCCGCAACATGGTGACCGGCGCTTCCAACTCCGACCTCATCATCATCCTGGTTGATGCCCGGAACGGTGTGTCTGAGCAAACACGTCGCCATTCCATCATTGCTTCATTGCTAAACCTGCCGCACGTTGTTGTTGCGATCAATAAAATGGACCTGGTTGAAAACTCGCAGGATGTCTACAACAATATCGTGATCGATTTTTCTGCGGTTGCTGCAACCCTTGGTTTACATGACATTACCTACATCCCGATCAGTGCATTGAATGGAGATAACATCGTTGAAAAATCACCCAGCTTTCCCTGGTATGAAGGCGAATCTTTATTGCACATTCTTGAAAACGTAGAGGTTACCAATGACATCAACCTAACGGATGCACGCTTCCCGGTTCAGTATGTGATCCGTCCCCAGACTGATGACCTGCACGATTATCGCGGCTACGCGGGGAAGGTGATCAGCGGCGTTTATAAAAAAGGAGATAAGATCAGCGTGCAACCTTCTGGTTTAGAGAGTGTGATCAGCGACATCGAGATCGGCGGTGTCCAGGTAGAAGAAGCATTCGCACCGCAAAGTGTGGTCCTTCACCTGGCGCATGACCTGGATATTAGTCGCGGTGATCTTATAGTGAAAGAAGACAACAAACCCTCGATAGACAATGAATTGGATGTGTTGTTATGCTGGATGGGAAACAAACCATTGAAGGCAGGCAATAAATATTTATTGCAGATCAATAGCAGGGTTGTAAAAGCGGTGATCAAGGATATTGAATACAAACTCGATGTTAATTCGCTGTTGAAAGAACCTGCACCAGAGCAGGCCCAGTTAAACGATATCATTAAAGTGAAAATAAAAACGGCTTCGCCTGTACCATTTGATTCCTATAAAAAATTACGTGTGAACGGTGGAGCAATCCTGATCGATGAAACCAGCAACGTAACCGTAGGAGCTTGCATGATCCAGTAATAGTTCAAAGACAAATAGGCTTGGAATTCCAGTAGCACAAAATAGAAAGAATGAGCAACGCAGCATTTATAAAACATCTTCACCTGCATCACCAGCAGGCGACGGCATCATTTCCCGACAAGGAACTGGCGCGGGAATTTATCGACGGTTTCTTCGAATTTTTATTCATACCCGAAAAACAAAAAAAATTATCTGAGTATGAAATGTCTAAAGAATTTGAATCCTACAAAAGTCACTTGTCAACCCTCATTTATGATGTGGTCGCCGATGGCGAACGGACGCAGGAAATTGCCAATCATTTTTTTGACGAAGTCGAAAATATCTATAATGCCTTGTTGATGGATGCCGCGGCTATCATGCGATTTGACCCGGCAGCAGAATCCATAGAAGAAGTGTTGGTAGCCTATCCTGGATTTTACGCTACAGCGGTCTATCGTTTTAGCCACGTGTTATGGAAAAAAGGTGTCAAAATTTTACCCCGCGTTTTTGCGGAATATGCACATAGTAAAACTGGTATTGATATTCATCCCGGGGCCACCATCGGTAAATCATTTTTTATAGATCATGGTACCGGTATTGTAATTGGTGAAACAACCGTCATTGGAAATGATGTAAAAATATACCAGGGAGTTACGCTCGGCGCCCTGAGTGTAAATAAAGCTGAAGCCCGCACGAAAAGACATCCAACCATCGAAGACAACGTGATCATCTATTCGGGCGCAACTATTTTAGGTGGCGATACTACCATTGGTCATGACAGTGTGATTGGAGGAAACGTTTGGCTGACAAACAGCGTGCTACCCGATTCAATCGTGTACCACAAAAGTGAAGTGAGTATCCGCGACAAGAATCCATTGCCGGACGTATTAAATTTTGTGATTTAAGAAGTAAGTATCAAACCATACAAACCCTGGTTAGAAAATAACCAATAAAGCCAGCCATAGCTCGGAGCAAACAAACTGATGAAAGCAAATACAATTTTAGAAACCATTGGAAATACCCCGCATGTTCGGATCAATAAATTATATGGCAACACACATGAAGTGTGGATCAAATTAGAAAAATCAAATCCGGGTGCAAGTATAAAAGATCGTATAGCCCTGTCGATGATCGAGGATGCTGAACAACGGGGGCTTTTAAATAAAGATAGTGTGATCATTGAGCCGACCTCCGGTAATACGGGAATTGGTTTGGCGCTTGTTGCAGCGGTGAAAGGATATAAGATCATATTAGTGATGCCCGAGAGCATGAGCATCGAGCGTCGGCGGTTGATGGCGATATACGGAGCTGAATTTGTATTGACGCCCCGCGAAAAAGGAATGAAGGGTGCGATTGAAAAAGCAGGTGAATTGGTTGCGTCTACCCCTAACGGTTGGATGCCGCAGCAATTTGACAATCCTGCAAATACTGAAATTCATCGCACCACTTCGGCGAAGGAAATTTTACAGGACTTCCCGGAAGGCATTGATTATCTAATTACCGGTGTTGGTACCGGCGGACATATCACCGGTGTTGCAGAGGTGTTGAAGAAGCAATTTCCCAATTTGAAAGTGTTTGCGGTTGAGCCGGAATTATCGCCGGTGTTAAGTGGAGGAGCTCCTGGTCCGCACCCTTTACAAGGAATTGGTGCAGGTTTCATTCCATCGATTATGAACCGCGAGATATTAGATGGCGTGATACAGGTTACAAAAGATGAGGCATATGCTTTCGCCTTACGCCTCGCAAAGGAAGAGGGTATCCTGGCGGGAATTTCAACCGGTGCATCGCTGGCTGCGGTTAACAAAAAACTACCAGAGATCCCTGCAGGTTCGCGGGTGCTGACATACAACTACGACACCGGCGAAAGATATTTATCCATCGAAGGATTGTTTTAAAGAAGTACCTGGTAAATGAAAATCGCCAGGTTTTGTTACGAATATTTAATCTACTAAATAAGTAGACTTGAGATGAAAGAAACAACACAAATAGGAAGAGTCATCATAGCGGGAGCAGGTTGCGGAGATCCGGGACTCATAACCGTCAAGGCTGCACGAAGCTTGCAACAAGCTGACGTAGTACTCACCGACCGGCTCGTGAGTAAAGAAATATTGGAAGAATATGTGTCCCCAAAAGCAGAGATCATCTACGTTGGTAAACAATGCCGGCGGGGTTTCAGTACGCCGCAGCAAAGTATCAACGAACTCATCGTGCAGTTTGCCCTTGAAGGAAAAAATGTTGTTCGTTTGAAAGGAGGCGATGTTTCTATTTTTTCCAATATCCTTGATGAACTTGAGGTGATCGTTGCTAATAATATTCCTTACGAAATTATCCCGGGAGTATCCGCGGCACTGGGCGCAGCAGCCTATACCGGCATTCCGTTGACAGCACGCGGCTACTCGACCGCTGTTCGCCTGCTGACTTTTTACAAGTCGGAGATCGTATCGGATGAATATTGGAAAGAACTCGCTGCATCAGACGATACATTGGTTTTTTATATGTCATCGGAAACCTTGGGTGGCGTGGTCTCCAACCTGTTAAGGCACGGGATTGCTCCCGACAAATTACTTGCTGTCATTGAGCAGGCGACCACCCCTTCGCAGCAGGTGCATGTTACTAATTTGCCAGACTATGCCATCAGCCTGCAAGGCAAAACCTTTGCTTCACCAACCTTGGTGATCATCGGCAAAGTGGTAGCCTTGCATGAAAAATTTGCCTGGCTCTCGCAACCGCAGGATTCAACTGAATACTTTAAACCTGCCGCGGACCTGAATTACGAAAATTTAATCCGCCAGCAGGAAATCAGTAAGTAAGCGTCGCTGACAACAACATAAAAAAGAGACATCAATCAATAAGTTAATACCAAGTGCAATGTTAGGAGAATCAAAATTTAAAATATTCCTTGACCTGCTCAATACCGCTTCTAAAGAGGAATTGATCTGGATGAATGGATATTTGAATGGCCTGGTACAGGGCCAGGTGGCGAAGCCGGCACCGGCTGTGGCAGAGGCTACACCAGGTGTAAACAAGATCACCATCGTGTATGGCACGGAAACCGGGAATTCAAAACGCCTGGCAACTGATTTTGCAACCAAGGCAAAACAAAAACACATTCATGCGAAGGTTGTGGGGATGGATCAATACCGCCTGACTGACCTGGCTAAGGAAGAATATTTGCTGGCCGTGATCAGCACGCAGGGAGAGGGCGAGCCTCCTGTAGCCGCGAAGAAGTTTTATGACCATATTCACCAGAACGGATTCAAACTGGAGAAATTAAAATACAGCGTCCTGGCGCTCGGAGACACTTCGTATCCCTTGTATTGCAAAACCGGCGAGGAGGTAGATGAGCAACTGAATAAATTGGGAGGCAAACGCATTGCTCCTTTGCAAAAATGTGATGTGGAATATGAAGATGATGCGAATGGCTGGTTCAATGCGGTGTTACAACAACTCAGTGCACAAGCAGAAACAGCAGCGGCTCCTGCCTCAGTTCCGGCGGTGGCGAAGAAGGCTGGCAAGCAGAAGTATACCGGCAAAGTACTAAGCAGCATTAATCTGAACGATCGCGGCTCAAACAAAGAAACCTGGCACATTGAAATTGCTGCAGAAGGAGTGGAGTACCAATGTGGCGATTCCATTGGCATCGTTCCGTCGAATCCTGCGGAAGTGGTGGATGCCATCATTGCTGTTAGCGGCGCTAACCCTGACAAACTGGTGCAGTTTAAAAATGAATCTGTAACCATTTACGACCTGCTGAAAAATAAGATCAATGTCATTCATTTAACCGAGCGTCTTGTAAAGCAATACGCGGAAGCTGTGCAACAGGAGATCCCTGCTACCAGGATGAACCTGCTCGACTTGTTGAAGATTTACCCGGTTAAAGACGTGGATCAATTTGAAAGCATTGTTTTGAAATTGAATGCTATGTCTCCCAGGCTGTACACCATCGCCTCTTCACCTGCGGCACATGAGGGCGAAGTGCACATTGTGGTCGTGAAAGACGAATATACCGTTAACGCACAAACGAACTTTGGGCTTTGCTCAAATTACCTCAGCGCCCTTACGGAAGAATGCGAACAAACTTTTTTTGTTCAAACAAATAAACGTTTTCGTTTACCTGCCGAAAACAAAGACATCATCATGATTGGACCGGGAACAGGCATCGCTGCATTCCGTTCCTTTCTCGCAGAGCGTGATGCCACCGGCGCTTCCGGCAAGAACTGGTTATTTTTCGGAGACCAACATTTTGCAAGCGACTTTTTGTACCAGACAGAGATCCAGAACTGGTATGAGACGGGCGTCTTAAATAAAATCAACCTCGCGTTCTCGCGGGATCAGAAAGAAAAAATTTATGTGCAGCATCGTATGCTGCAAAATGGGGCAGAGCTTTACCAATGGTTGGAAAACGGGGGCTACTTTTTTATCTGCGGCACAAAAGATCCGATGAGCATCGATGTAGAGCGGGCCTTGCTAAAAATTATCGAAGAGCATGGAGGCAAAACATCCGAAGAGGCTATAAAATACCTCGAACATCTCGAAGAGCAAGGTAGGTATGAGAAGGATGTTTATTAACAGCATCTCTGTTCCAGCCCACTACCTAAGTAAAAATATTATAAAAAAAATCCTGGTTTGAAACCCGGGATCGAAATATATATCATGTCAAAGTTATCAGCAATAGAAAGAATCAAAGTGGAAAGTGATGCACTCCGTGGTACAATCCCACAGAGTTTGCAGGATGAGATCACGGGCGCAATCCGCGAGGATGACCAGGCGGTCATTAAATTTCATGGCATGTACCAGCAGGATGATCGTGATCGGCGCGAAGAGCGGGCGGCAAAAAAGTTAGACCGGCTGTATACGTTCATGATCCGCTTACGACTGCCCGGCGGTTTCATCAGCGCCGATAAGTGGCTGGCCGCAAATGATGTGGCAGGCGAAAATTCTACCGGTGTTATAAAAATCACTACGCGGCAAACCATCCAGCTGCACGGCATCATCAAGGCGAAGATCAGGCCAACGATACAGGCTTTCAACGAGGCGCATCTGGATTCTATTGCAACCTGTGGCGACATCAATCGCAATGTCACCTGTAGCTCACATCCAAACGAATCACCGATTCATGCGCAGGTGTTTGCATTTGCAGATAAGATCAGTACCCTGTTGATGCCCAAAACAAAGGCATATTACGAGATCTGGCTCGACGAAGAAAAGATCGTAGATAAAAAAATAGAAGAAGATCCTTTATACCAGGATCGCTACATGCCGCGGAAATTCAAGATCGGTATCGCAATCCCCCCGAATAATGACGTGGATGTTTTTACAAACGATATTGGGTTGATCGCCATCATTGAGAACAATGAGTTGAAAGGATTCAACATCGCGATCGGCGGCGGACTTTCGACTACTCACGGTAACGCGGAAACGTACGCCAGGCTGGCCAGCATCATAGGCTTTGTTGACACGGAAGAAAAAGTCTTAAAGGCTGTGTACGAAATTTTAACGGTGCAACGCGATAACGGAAACCGGAGTGACCGTAAACTTGCCCGCTTGAAATACACAGTTGATCGTATGGGAATTGATAGTTACCGTACAGAAGTGGAAAAGCGAACCGGCTTTGCATTTGAACCTGCCCGTCCATACACCTTTACAAGGAGGATGGACAATTATGGCTGGCTGCAAAATGATAAAGGACTTTGGTACTATACGCTGTTCATCGAAAATGGTCGTGTGGTAGACGATGAAAACATTGCGCTGAAAACCGCTTTATTGGAAGTTGCAAAAACACGGAAAACAAATTTCCTGTTTACAGCTAACCAAAACATGATCATCAGCGATGTTGCGGCGGCAGATAAAGATGTTATCAATGAGATCCTGGAAAGGTTCAACATTATTGAACATACCGAAAAAGCTTCCGCGGTGCGAAAAAATGCCATCTCCTGTGTGGCTTTGCCTACCTGCCCCTTAGCGCTCGCAGAGGCTCAACGCTATATGCCGAGCCTGATCAACAAGATTGAACCTTTGCTCGAAAGCCATGGCCTGCAACAAGACAATATTGTAATGCGTATGACCGGTTGCCCCAATGGCTGCGCCCGCCCTTACGCTGCCGAAATAGGATTTGTCGGTACCGGCCCTGGCAGGTACAACCTGCACATCGGTGGTGACAATGAGGGAGAGCGGCTGAATACCCTGTACAAAGAAAACCTGGGCGAAGATGAGCTCCTTGCGGCGATGGATCAACTTTTTGGCGCCTACGTTGGTGGGCGAGCCGCAGGCGAAACCTTTGGAGACTATGCGCACAATAACCTCCTTTCCCAGGCTAATTAATCGTTGCTGCTCATTATTTTAAAAAAATAAAGCCATTAGTCTACTAATTTAGTAGGGAACTTATATCTTCGCACAACTTTAGACGAAAACAGTAGTCAGGATCATAATATGAGTGAAAATAATTCAGCACAGGTAGGGGAGGTGACAACCGCGGCGGAAGCTTCAGGCAATCACCTGTTTCCGGTTTTCCTGAAGCTGGAAAATCTTTCTTTACTCATTGTTGGTGGTGGCTATGTTGGTTTGGAAAAGTTGAATGCCGTTCTTCAAAATTCGCCCGGCGCGACCATCCGGCTTGTTGCTACTGAGATCAGTAACGAGATCAAAGCGCTCGTTGGTGACTATCCCAAGATTGAACTTATTGAACGCCCGTATGAATCCGCTGATATTGACCTGGCCGATCTCGTGATCGCTGCCGTCAATGACTTCTCCGTAAGCCAGCAGGTGAGCCTGGATGCCAAAGAAAAAGGTAAACTGGTGAACGCGGCAGACAAGCCTGAGCTTTGTGATTTTTACCTTGGTTCGGTTGTGCAAAAAGGCAGTCTCAAGATTGCCATTTCCACGAATGGAAAATCGCCTACGGTTGCAAAACGATTGAAAGAAGTGATCAATGATATGATCCCTGCAGAGATGGAAAATGTGCTGCACAATGTGCAGGTATTGCGTAAAGATCTTAAGGGAGATTTTGAAGAAAAAGTAAAACAACTTAACGAGCTTACCAGTGGCCTGGTTGCAAAAAAAGCAGCAAACGGCGCCGTCGTCATAGAAGAAGAAACTACCGTTGAAGAATCAGAACGGCCAGAGCAAAAGCGTTGGAAAAAGATCGCCAGCTATTCTATGGCAGCCTTTGCGCTGATGCTGATCGGTCACTTTATATTTTCGTATATCCCTTTCCGTGATATCACCGACAAAGCCACCGGCTTTTACCAAACGCTGGATGTTAATTTTCATTGGATGGTGCTCGCCGGCTTTCTCGCGCAGTTGGTAGATGGAGCCTTGGGAATGGGGTATGGTGTAACCAGCGCCTCTATACTTTTATCTACAGGTATCAATCCGGCTGCGATCAGCGGTAGCATACATACCGCCGAAATGTTTGCAAGCGGGGCCTCCGGTTATAGCCATTACAAGTTTGGTAACGTGAATAAAAAGCTTTTCAAAGTGCTTGTTATTCCGGGTGTGCTTGGCGCGATCGGCGGGGCCTTACTCCTGGTTTTTCTGGGTGAGAAGTACAGCAACTACATCCGTCCAATCATGGCGTTGTACACGCTGTTTCTCGGTGGAAAAATATTCCTGAATGCATTCCGCAAATTCAACCAACCGAAAAAATTCAAGAACTACGGAACGTTGGCCGGACTAGGTGGATTCTTAGATTCCTTTGGCGGTGGGGGCTGGGGACCAATCGTTACAACAACCCTCATTACGAAAGGCCGGAGCCCAAGATTTGTTATAGGAACGGTAAGTCTGACCGAGTTTTTTGTAACACTCGCCAGTGCATTTACCTTTTTTACATTGCTCGGCGTTAGTCACTGGCAAACAATTGTGGCACTCATCCTCGGTGGGTTTTTAGCTGCACCAATCGCGGCTCGACTTGCAGGAAAACTGCCACGCAAGACTTCGTTTATCTTATTGGGTGTACTGGTGATCATCTGGAGCCTTAAAATATTATCAAAATTGATCTAACCTATTTTTTTAAATAAATAGTCCACTAAAATAATAGACTAAATATGCGTTTCATGAATTATTTCCCTACCCTTAACCGATGTTGTTGCATTGCAAAAGCTTTTTAATCAAACAGAAATTTAAATATTAATCCACCGGGAGAATCCCGGTGACGATCAGCAAAATCAAAAATACAAGTCGAAACAAAATGAAAAATTTATTACTGTTATTGTTTTTAATCCCGGTGATAGCATCTGCACAGTTAAACGGAAGTGTTATTTTAAGCGGCAAGATCGTTGGTGAGCAACAGGAGGGACTTCCGTCGGTGAGTGTTGCGGTGAAAGGAGTTGATAAAGGAACCATCACCGATTCGACAGGCCGGTTTTCATTGGTAGTGAATCAAAAATTTCCATTTACGCTTGTGATCTCCTCTGTAGGTTTTTCTCCGCAGGAGATTGAAATAAAAAACAGCAGTTCCAAACTGGCGATCCAGCTTACAAGCCAGACCTTCCTTGCCAACACGGTTGTCGTTACGGCCAGCCGCACTTCAGAGAAAATTTTAAAGTCACCTGTAAGTATTGAGAAGCTCGATATACGTGCCTTGAAAGAAACGCCTGCAGCATCTTTCTACGATGCGCTCGGCAACGTCAAAGGTGTGCAGCTCACTACCTCATCGATAACTTTTAAAGTGCCAAATACTCGTGGCTTTAACATCCCAAACAATTTTCGCTTTATGCAGTTGGTAGATGGAATAGATATGCAGGCAGCTACCCTCGGTGTGCCGTTGGGTAACGCAATCGGGCCCACCGAATTAGATATACAAAGCATCGAGGTTACCCCCGGCGCCGCGTCTGCGCTGTATGGCATGAACGCCATCAACGGGATGTCGAACCTTATTACAAAAAATCCCTTTACGTTCCAGGGGTTAAGTATTTTTCAGCGGACCGGCGTTAACCACGTTGATGGTACCGATCACGAAGCCAGCCTATTAACGGAAACAGCTATACGCTATGCGAAAGCATTTAATAAAAAATTTGCTTTTAAACTGAATGCCAGTTACCTGCAGGCGACAGACTGGATATCTAATACAAGATTGGATCAGAATCCAAACAGCAGGAATACTGCGAACCCTTCTTATCCATCATTGAACGGCGAAAACAATATCGTTTTTGACGGGTGGAACAAGTATGGGGATGACGCCCTCGCGGGAAGTAATACTGTTTCGGTAACAGGCCTTAACATTGATGGTGTCGAAAACCGAACGCTCACGGTTGGGCGAAGTGGCTATTGGGAAAAAGACCTGGTAGATCCGAAGGTTGATAACCTGAAATTAGATGTCGCCTTGCATTATCGTTTCAACCCGAATGCGGAACTCACCTACACCTACAGGGTTGGAAAAATGGATGGTGTATTTCAACGCGGAAATAAAATAAAACTCGATAACGTAGTAGTACAGAATCACCAGCTTGAATTGAAAGGAACCAATTACACCATCAAGGCTTACACCTCGCGGGAAAACTCGGGAGACTCTTACAATGTAAAACCGCTGGCTGATAACCTTGACCTTTATTCAGGCGGAAGTGCCAACGTATGGGGAGCAAAATATAAGACA
>JAURWD010000096.1 GCA_030655145.1 Ferruginibacter sp. | reverse complement strand
CAATCTCACGCCATTTAATTCTACCTGACAATTCATTTGTGCGCTTTGACACTTCCCGATGACTACAGAATCTCGCGAACGGATTTTTGTTTTGCGGTCCTAGTCTCCTTTATTGTTTTGATGCCCTGGATCGTTTCCTTTTTAATCCTTACCAATTGTCCTTCATCGTCATATTCGTAAAATGTGGTATGATTATTTTCATCCAGTTCAGCCGATAAGCGAAGACTTAAGGGATCGTAGACATAAGATTTCATGTTTGCATTGAAGGGGTGCATGCGTACGTCATCCAGGTATACAGGCTTATTATTGTTGTTGAAGAATTCCATTTTCAAGAGCGTCGCATTCGACGGTATGGTAAACTCGCCTTCCAGCTTTTGCCACCCTTCGATGATAGGGCCTGAAGGTTTTATCGTGGACACTACCTGGTTGTCGAAACCGATATCTAAATAAGTATGTTGATAGGTGCTGTCATAGCACGGTGCATCATTGATGGTTCCACAATCTTCACGGACCCAGGCGCTGAATAACATGCGCTTGCCAACCTGCGGACTAAACAACGGGTTCAGCATTTCTTTGGTTGCAGGTATCGCCAGTTTGAACTCGCATCCCGGGATGCTCTGCAGGGTTTGGTAACTTACCAGGTGATATTGGTCTGGAAACCAAAGCTGGTAGATATCCTTAGGATTGATGAGGCACAAACCGGTGCCACAATTAGAGCTATTGCAGGTAGAAACAATCTTATAAATACCGGCTGCAAAACAACCGGACATCGTATAAGTTTTTGTTCCAAATCCCGAGATCACACCCGTTGCGGAAACGGCTACAGGAAAGCCCGTAAAAGCATTTGTTATGCTGACAGTCATACCCTGCCCGTTGAGCGGGTCATCGCCATTATTCAGTAGTCGTTGGTAAAATTCATAGGTTCCCGAACTTGGAATTTGAATGTACTGGATGACTTTATAAGCATAGTTATACGCGATCGAACTACCCCCGGCAAGTGTGTTGTAAACTTCAAGTTGCATGAGGTAATCCTTTGCTGCGGCAGTTGTCCCTGTACCGAAATGCGCAGTAGCATTGAATGTTTGAATCGTTGGAGAAGCGAAGATATTTGAGAGCAATCCGCCTGTTTGATAAAGACTCTTTACTGTGTCAGCAGAAAAATCAATATTGAAATTTTCCACGATCGGGGTGAGTGCCTGGTTCCTGACCAGCGAGCCGGGTGGCATCTTAAGTACATACTGGCCACTGTGTGCAGTGACGTTAGCACTTGCCGCATTTACAACTGTAGCATTTGAAGTCAGGCCCAGATTAATGAATCGTTCGACACATTTCGTCATTCCCTGATCATAAACTGCTTCATTGTAATTGTGATCCTCAAAACTTTCAGAAAAAGCTTCACCAAACCTCGCGTTTTGCACCATCGCAATAGCAAGACTATTATCGAATCCATATTGAGCTGAGGTATGCCGGTTCAGCGCATCCCTGGTTTCCAACTCATTTCCCTTCGAGTTAATTTTTGTGACCTCCGTATTCCAAACCCAACGCTCATTGGTTGGGGCAGGAACAAGATGATTGCCTGGGCCAAGCGTCCAGTAGTTGACAAAATCTTTGATCGCTCCATCTTTTCGGATTGCCGTAGGCGTATGTACGTCTTCTTGCTCCCTGCTGCCGAAGTAAGCGTAGCTACGAGAGGCTTTCAAATTGCCGAGAAGGCCTTTTAAATACGGGTTGATTTTCTTTTCCTGCTGGCCTTCACAAAATATGCTGTCCAATTCCCGCTCACCACAGGGCGACGGGAAGTATGTCCGCTTCCTGATCACCTCACGATCAACCTGCCATTTCTCCTTAAACTCAACTGCGGATGCAGCTATTACCTTCGGAGGATTTTGAATGACCAGCCGCTGATTTTGTATGGGATGTTCCAGGGAAGTAACAGCGCCCAGCATCAATCCAAGATTATTCCTCCTGCCACTTCGCACAATGCGCATGGTCACCCCATTTTTTGTAAAAGGGCGTCCAATAGAATCGATAAAAGTATACTCTGGCGTTATCGGGGACAGGGCACTGGAGTTCTTTTCGATATTCAACACCCATAGCCTGCTCACCGGATCAGAAGGGTTGACACAACCTGCTCCTCCTCCACTTTGCGCTTCAACAAACAGTTCGTCACCACTTTCAAAAATTGACAAATCTGCTACGCCCGAAACAATTTTACCTGAATGAAAATTAACGCCGGTAAACCGGTGATCAATATTGTTGCATGCTAATCCTGCGCTACTATAAGCCCAGTATGCGGGGTAATTTGTAGTATAGACCGGGTCCTTGAATGCATTGGCTGTCTGACTTATCAGTGGGCCACCAGTTTCCGCATCATAGGCGATCGTTTTTGTACTGATCACGCTTCCCTTATCGACGACAATGACGCTATCTTCTATCGCATGGTAGTTGATCAACTTAGTGCAGGTTACAGATCGATACCTGTTTTCACCAAAGGAAAGCAAGCGGTAAAAACTAGGGATGGTAAATGCCATCAATGGGAAGATGAAAAGATCTAACTGGCCTTGAAGGTTAATTCCGTTGCTCTTGACGCTGAATTCCCGGACGTCGGTCATCAACTCGACATCGATCCCCATATTTCCCGCATGGACGGCGCCCCCTTCCTCCTTAAAAACAAAATCAACCTTGTCTTTCAATCCGTTCCTACCGGTATTTTTATACGCATGGTATGAGGCGGATAAAGGGGTTTGTTCATCAGATTCACTGAAGACCAACTGCGCCTTAATTTTTCCATGCATGTCGTTCGTCTCTACTAAAAAACCCTGCGAGATGGTTCGATGATCTTTGATCTCTTTTTTAAACAAGGAGAAGACTGGATTTTTGTGGTATTCCCGGCTATCCATCGTTGTATATGCTGCGTAAGATGGAAAATCTTTTGCTGTGTAAAATTCTGTCACCTGCTTTCCAATTGCCGACCTCACCGATGAGTCGCCATGTGTGCCTTTGCGATGAATGGATCGTACAGTCACCTTGCTGTACCCAACCACCGGCGACGGATAGAAGCCTTCGAGCATCGGCATTTCAATTGCCCCATATTCGGCGGGGGCTAAGGGTAGTTTGTCACTGAACTCAAGTATTTCCCGGAAAGGATTTTCTTCGCTTCCAATGCCCGGCTCATAACTGGCCACCCCGCTGCTGACCGACTCCGGTTGGTCGCCGATCTTTTCCTTTGTAGTGTAGTCATAATCCTGTCCATACACCGATGCATACTGCCCTGTCATCCGATCCCAATTATCCCTGAGCAGCACCTGCTTCACCCGGAGACCGCCACCAAATTTTTTCTTCTGTGGATTTGTCAGCCGCAGAAATGACTTTTCCAACGCAACCTCCCGGGCCTTGCTTCTATCCCGCATTTGTCGCTCGACGTTTTTGAAAGCCGCGCCAAGACTCCCGAGCAGGGAAATGCTGCCGGCAATAAAATCTTCGAGGTTTTTTACTTCCATTTCATATCCCGGGAAAGCCTGGGAGGGCAAGTTCCCGGTAAGAAATGAAAGGGCAGTCTTTGCCAACGGACTTTTGCCCTCTATACTTTTGAGGTGAATAAAGAAGTAATTGGAGTTATTAGGACATACGCCGTAGTCGTCAAAAGCTGCGTAACAGGTTAGTGGTTCCAACCCTTTCGGCATTTTCACCTGGAGTCGAAACGCGAGTTGCTGAATACCTTCCAGGTAAGTCTTGTACAATTCCGCTTTGCGTTTAACGGGGTCGATGGCCGACAAGGGTGCATTTACTTGCACGTAGACGTAATAGTTATCTTCCGCAGTTTCATACAACCGGTTGCCAGTCGCAAAAGATGTTGTGTTACCGAGACCGGCAAGCGCAAAGATATTACAGGCTCTCCTGTTCTGCGTATATGCGTAATCGTCTGCCTCGTAACTAACCTCGATCTGGCCACCTGAAGGAAGGAGAATTTTGCGCAGCGACCAGGCTGCAGCAAACTCATCATTTAAGTTCCTGTCATTCGTTGTAAAGGGGTGATCAGGATTTTTTAATTGTCCAGGGTTTGCAGCATTATTCTTATAAGTTCCCCACCGGTCAGATGCATTGATTGCGTAACCGGGATTGTCGGCTGCCGAAGATTGGTTACCATAATTGAATACATACCGGTCTTTCGATTTGACCTGTCCGTTATAACAGAATTGTATTTCTTTCAACGTGAGTTTGCCCTGCCCTCCCGCATTGTCGGGTGTCCCTTTGCAAAGGGAATAATCATACACAAAAAATACTGACTTCAAGGGCCGTGCTTGATAAATGCCCTTCGCTTTGATGGCGGCTTTTGTATACAAGTCGATCCGCGAAAGTTTTTTGTTTGCTTGCTCATTTGCATTGACGGTGCCGTCCAGGGGTCCGTTTACACCCTTTGCATCATCTCGCTCTTCGGTTCGAAAAATAGCGATCATCGATTTTGATTCGATCGCATTGAGATACCATACCTCCCGCTCACCATAAGTGATGGTTGCTCTGTTGTCTTTATGTTCTGTTTTTAAGCCTTCATTAAAAAAAGCAGTGCGCTGCCGCTGGTTATTCCGCGGTGTTCGCCATCTATGTGTTTGGCCAGACAGGGCGTAGTTAAACTTAACTGCGGTACCCAAGTCATCTTCGGTAATTCCATTGCCTGTTACATCAACGAAGTCCGGCGATAACAAGCCCGTGAGTAAAAAGGAGGATGCATGGGAAGGAATTTGCTGCGATTGTACATAACCATGCATCGACGAAAACGAGGCAAGATGCGGCGAATATATTGTTGGCTCCTGGTCAAAAAAGTTTACAAGGTTATTGCTGTCTGCAATTTCTTTAACGCTAAACGTGTAATCAGTTTGACCAAGGCTATAAACCGGTATGCCATATACGTAGCGCATGCCTGTCTGCTCCAACACATTTATTTCTGATATGTGGTGGCCTTTCCGATAACCGGTATCACGGCGCAGGGCCTGGTACAAAATATTACGCGCTGTATCAAAACTGCCGCTGTAAGATCTAAGGCTTTTTTCCAATCCAATTATTGCGGCGTCATTTGCATTCAGCATAGTGATCACCTGGGTTCGTTTTTGCCTGTTGACCAGCTTAGCAGAATTATTGAGCAAGAGCGAACCTCTATTTGTCCCGGTATTTTTATCTGACAGATCCAGGGCTGAAAGAAGCGATACATTATTAGCGGTGCCCCCCAATTGAAATTTGACCAGGTGATCATCGCCTACCCGGCTCAGTAACTGAGGATCCGTTACCGTTGCTTCAGCAGGATTTCTGAAATAAACATTTTCAAAAGAAGCGTTTGGCACTGCTTGTTGAAAGGACATTGTTTTACTGAGGGAATTCGTGTGGTCATTCCATCCTCCCACCCGGGTAGGCGTCGAGATCGAATTGAAATTTCCACCGTAATGCATGGGTGGTGCAATGTCGACACCTATTGAAAAGTTTTGTTCGGAAGAAAGCGTTGTGTTGTCCCGCATAAACCCCAGGTCGCCGCGGTAAGCCCGAATCGTGCCACCAGTGCCTTCGCCCTGGATGGAGAAAATATCATAGTCATACTGTGGAGCTGCAATAATGGGCGTATTGGGCGTTACTTCAGCATCTCCAAGGCGATGAAAATCCATAACTGCATTTTCATTGACGTTGGCGAGCTCCGAATAAATGTAGCCGACCAATGGCTTACGCACGATCTTCGATTCATCAGGCACAACAGACTCTGTGTAAAACCCCATCCCGCTGAGCGAACCCCGGACTCCAAAAAACCCGGCTCCAAACTCAACCTGGGCTGAAGTATTCCGGTGCTTCATTGGCATGCGTAGGGTGGGCAGATAGCTTTGTTTTGCGAAACTGATAGAAGTGCCGGCGTGTAAGCCGGGCGTAAGCGAAATCCCCAGGGCAGCTGATTTAGCGACCTGGCCGGATATGTTCAGGTCTTTGATACCTGTGCGTGAATTATAGCTTGTGCTTAGACCGATGCCCTGGTTGACCCAATTGCTCATGAGGGGCAAATTTGCACTGAGCGATGGAGAGAAAGTCAACCCTGATCTTGAACTCAACTTAGCTCCGAGGGCAGCCGCCACCGCTGGACTGGATGCCGCAGATTTTTCCGCGCCGACATTGTCCATGGCGGAAAGCGAGACGGAGAGTTTTGTACCCAGGGTAAGTTCAGGACCGAGATAATTATTATAGGAAATGCCGGTGTTAAAGCCAACACCGATAGAAGGCTTTTTTAATCCAAGAAGTTCAACATCCAATCCAAGTTCCGCACCAAAAGTTCGGTTAGGTCTTACATTTTGATGGACGGTCAGTAAGTCGGTACCGTTAAAATCATCGGGTATGCCCCGCATGTTACGACTAACTGTTCCGGGATTTAAATTCCACCCGAGGCCCACCCACGATGCCTCCTGTTCCATACCAATACCAGCGCTGTAAAACAAGTTAACCGGGTATCCGCCGACGTCCATTAAGGGGATGCTGTAAGAAAAATCTCCTGTAAAGAGGTTGACGAGGTTATTACCTCCAACAGCTTTAAAAGAACTGGCCTCCGGTGAAGAGGGACCGCCGATACCAAACTGAAAATTTTGTTTTAAGTTTCTTACAGACGCTGGAAACCTCGGACCGGTCCCTGCCGTCAGGTCGTTGATATTTTTGTTTACGGAAAGTTTATTAGGAAGGCCTGTTTGAGATGAGCGTTTATTTTTTGCGTTTACGCGTTTAAGTGAGTTTACCAAAATTTCATATTTCACATCAGCGGGATAATCCAGCAATGGGGTAAAAAACTGCAGGTAAAAAATTGAAAAAAGTAGCCAGGCAGTGTGATGTTGATATGGAGATAGAATCGTGATCATAATTGCGTCATGGTTTATTGCATTTTGAATGACAAGTGGTGCGCTACGGCTTCGTGGTCTACGAGGCTACATTTAAAAACCTGTCCTTTATCAAAAGAATGATTCAGCTTGAGGTCGAGGTAGTTATTACCCGGAGTGATGGTTTGCCGCAGTGATTTTATTTTCTTGCCTCTGGCATCATAAAAATTGATCTGCGCTTGATAGATTGTAGCAGTCGAGTAAAACCGGAGCTTCAACTTTTCTCCACTTACATGATGAATTCCATTACCCACCTCATCGAGAATGAAGTAATGATCTCCTGGATATTGATCAGTTTCAGGCTGGTTGTCTTTTAGAGAAAAAGTCCAAACCTCGGTTTTGGCGGCATAGTTCGACGCATTCCTTGCAAGGACCTGCCAGGCATATAATTTGTTCAGCTGCAGTGCCCGGGTGGCCGAAGCGAGGTATTCAAATGGCTGCGAAAGATTACTGCGGGTGTAGACCGGCATATTTTGCTGAATGGCGTCAGCAGGTTCCTGCCCGGGCATCACTTCGGTTACAACCAAATCATAATTCATCCGGCTGAACATGATAAATGGCGTAGGAGGTATCCAGGTCAACTGGGGATACGGATTTTGAATTTCGGCCTGGTCGGGTGGTGAATTTAAGAGCGGCGGGCTCAAGGGATCAATGTTGAGCTGGATACATTCCTGCGTTACCGGTGTTTCCTTGAGTTCAGTCATCACTAATTCATAACAGGAAACATAGGCCCCAAGCGGCAAAAAGCTCCTGGAAAAATCCTGGCTGGTATAGTTATAAAGGACGGGTTGAACATCCTGTGAAAAGACAGGTCTAATCCCGGGTTCAATGAAAAATTCTCGACTCTTCCCAGACAATAACTCCACGTTTGAAACCGCATCTCGAACACTGAGTTTCAGGTATACATTAAGTGCGGCTCCTGAATTATTCATAAGGGTCAGGTTCCACAATTGATCTATTGGCACCAGTCCTCCCGCGGGCGCCTGCACACTTAAGCTAACCTGGGCGCTTAAACGCAGTGTGATAATTATTGCGAAAAACAAGAACAGCATCTTACGCATTTTCAAAAAGTTTTGTACCATGACAGCCTGCCGAATTCAACCGGAAGCATGGTGTTGTCGATAACAGGATAGAAGCCGCGGTCGTACTGCATGCTCAGCGTACCAATTTGCCGGCAATCAATTTCCAGGGAAAACTGTGGAGCCCAATAAGTTGAATTATGGAGCACTCTATTCATCTTTAAGCCAGCTCCAAAACGTACGAAGGATTTGAGCGAACCATTTATTGCAGATTCAAGTGAGTAAAAACTAAATGTTGATTGTCGCGTCCACGAGCCACCAGACCTCCAGGAAAAACCTTTAAAAAAAATGGTGTGCATGCCATGGTAATTAATGCCGTTGTTCTGCACGAAGCCCGAATCTGTAGCCTTGCTCAAATACCTGTTATAGAATAAAGTGGTATTCATGGTCACATTATTCAACTGGTAGCTGTGCGCAATTGAGGCGTTCAAAACATAGAAGGCGTTCTCCCGCATCTTTTCTTTATCAATAAAATAAACTTGGGTACTGGGATAAAATCCGGCACTGATCGCGGGGTATTTTGGA
This sequence comes from Ferruginibacter sp., assembly GCA_030655145.1. Classification (GTDB taxonomy): domain Bacteria; phylum Bacteroidota; class Bacteroidia; order Chitinophagales; family Chitinophagaceae; genus Ferruginibacter. Next base: position 1,770 of record JAURWD010000096.1, on the reverse strand, counting down.
AGCCGCACATTCAATAAAAAAGATTTAAAAACAGTGGTCGTTTTGTAGGTGCGGGTGGTGAAAGGATTTGAAAAATCGTTCTGGCGTAAAGCTGCTGAAACCTGTAACCGATTTTTAAAGAAAGCCTGGTCTGCATTGAGCATCCACGCCGCCTGGTCTGTATTGTAATTAAATAAACTGAATGATTGAAAATCCTTCCCGGTGCGCCGGTAAAAACCGTTAAGCCTGGTACCCGTTTCAACAAGTACAGTCTGCGCTTTGAAGTTGATGCCCAAATTTGTTTTCTCGGCGAAACGAAATAACTCCCCTCCCTCTTTGGCCGACATGCTGCCCAGGCGAGGTTTGGTAGACTTAGCGATTTCAGCGCTGAGGGAACTATTGGTTCCCTTCAAAATGGCTTCAATTGAATAACCGGTCACTGGAACCTGGGATGCAACGCTATCGGGAAAAGCAAGCGGAGATGAATTTTTTCTTCCCTGGAAGACAGAAAGAATAATTGCTTTACGATCAATATCGCCCATTCCCATCCGTCCAAGGATAAGGTATTGGCCCTGGGGCCGACTGGTGTTAAGCTGGTAAAAATCGCGAAACGAATAGTCTATGGTTCCTGCTGCCACAGCAACATACATTCGTGAATTATAAATTATATTGACGCCACTCACCATGATATTTTTTGCGGTTAGTTCGGTGTGATTGACCATCGACCTTCCGATACCAAAAGTTTTTACGCCTGCCAACAAATCTTCAATCCTCGAGCTGGTTTGCGCTATCCCAATTTCTTTTGCGGCCTGCTTCAGTTCTCTTAAACTTCGGGAACGGTTGAGTTTTTGTATCACCTGGGTTTGGAGTTGTTGGATTTGGCACCTGGCGATTGTCGATCTTTCTTGCAACTGCTTTATAGAGTCGCTTAGCGAGGCCATCTCTTTCTGTTGCTGCACATAAAATTTGAAAAAGGCTGAGCTGGTAGCGATGGAATCTATCATTCGCTGGGTATCAGCTCCCATGTTTGCTATCACGTTGTCCTTCGTGTCTTGAACACCCAACTGTTTTTGCTGAACGAATGATTTTAACTTGCCCGGCGATAGCGGCTGAAAGTGGGCAATGCCGGGTGGACTTCTCTTAACTACATGATCATCCGTGAGACCGGCCATTGCAGGATCAGCCAGGGACCTGTGTTCATTATTCGCCAATACAATTTTTTCCTTTTCCTCAATCAACTTCTGCAAGACCGCCCTACTTTCCAGCCAGGCTTTTAATAGGTTAAAGCGTTTGACCGTGCGTTCCAATTCTTCGGTGATAGCGGACTTGCCCGGAACTGTTCCAAACTTTTGCTTTACCTGTTTCAGCAATTTTTCCCGGGTCATATTCTGATAGACCAGCGGGTCGAAATTTAACTGCAGGTCAATAAATCTTTTGAAAACCATCGAATTGCTTTGCCGGCTCGCAAACGAAAGATTGATGGGATACTTTTCCTGATAGACCATTTTCAGATTCACCTGCTCCCGATGTTGGTGAAGATCCCGGGGCAACAATGCCTGCTCCGATCCTGAACGATATAAAAAATCATAAGAAATATTTCCATGCACCGTCAACAGTGCTATTGCCGGCGGCGGCACTGAGGGAACTATTGAAGCAATTGCCTGCACCGTATCAAATGGGTGTATCATGGCATTCATCCAGTAATTTTTGCAAGCGCCTATATAAGTTTGAATGATCATGATGCCAGAATCAATAGTTGTGTGTTGCGTGACGATACTCTTAAATTCTTTC
>JAURWD010000069.1 GCA_030655145.1 Ferruginibacter sp. | reverse complement strand
GGTAACTTCACAGGATGAAAATAGCTTTTTTCTCCACCAAGGCATATGACCGGCAATTTTTTAACCGGTATGTTTCGACGCATGAAATCATTTATTTCGAAGCCCCGTTGAATCAGCAGACGGCAAATCTCGCAGCCGGATGTGCCTGTGTTTGTGTATTTGTAAATGACAAACTAGATGCATTTGTACTTGCGCTGTTAAAGGAATCAGGGGTTCAGCTAATTGCCTTGCGTTGCGCCGGGTTCAATAATGTAGATCTTTCCGCTGCGCGGGATCTGAATATTAAAGTTGTGAGGGTTCCTGCATACTCCCCGCATGCGGTGGCCGAACATGCCGTAGCGCTCATTTTAACGCTCAACCGGAAGACCCATAAAGCCTACAACCGGGTACGGGAAGGCAATTTCTCACTCGAACGCCTAACCGGTTTTGACTTGTATGGTAAAACAGTTGGAGTTATTGGAACAGGAAAAATAGGACAGGTTTTTTGTGACATCATGCTTGGCTTTGGGTGCAACGTTCTGGCTTTCGACCTGGTGGCGCACCAGCCTACCGCGGCAAAAGGGGTATCATATCTTCCGCTGCTTGACATATTTCAAGAAGCCGATATCATCTCTTTACATTGCCCGTTGAATGAGCAAACCCGTCACCTCGTTGATGCAAATACGATCGGTATGATGAAGGAAGGCGTGATGATCATCAACACCAGTCGTGGCGCATTGATGAATACCGCTGCTGCAATTGAGGGATTGAAATCGGGACGTATCGGGTACCTGGGATTAGACGTTTACGAACAGGAAGAAAAATTGTTTTTTAATGACCTGTCAGAAAATATTATCCAGGATGATGTGATCATGCGCCTCCTAAGTTTTCCAAATGTATTGATCACCTCGCACCAGGGATTTTTTACAGAGGAAGCCCTTACGCAGATTGCCCGGGTCACGCTATCAAACATTGACGAATTTGAGGCGGGAGCCCGGCTGACAAATATTGTTGTGTGAGTTGCTGGAAAATTTAATAAGTCAATAATTCTATCAAACTTTTTGTAAAACCAATGCTGTCCTGTTGGTGAGGTAAATACTCAGTTGCTGGTGTTCGTCTGTATGGTAATCGATTGAATCATCTACCCGGTCAAACCCACCAAAATCTTTTTTATCTGAATTAAGGATGATGCGGTAGGTACCTTTTTGTGGAACATAAAAGCGGTAACCAAAGATGGAATTAGCCGGACTAAAATTGAAGATAAACACCAGGTTATTTCTTTCAAACGCGATCACCTTGTTGGTCGAATCCATGTGCAGTTGTTTGGCCCCTGTTGTGGAAAGCACCCGATGATTACGTACCAGGTAGATCATTGCCCTGTCCCAGTTACCAAAATATTTATACTTCAAATCGCGATTGTCGGACAATGACCATTGACGCCGGGCGTATTGATGACTCCAGTCGTTGCCAACTCTCGGAAAATCTACCCACTCAGGGTGGCCAAACTCATTTCCCATGAAATTGAGATAACCTTCACCACCGGAGCTAATGGTAAAAAGGCGGAGTAATTTATGCAACGCAATGCCGCGATCGATCACCATGTTTTGATCATCTACATGCATATGAAAATACATGTCCTTATCCATCAGCCAAAAGGCAATGGTTTTGTCGCCCACCAATGCCTGGTCGTGTGATTCGGCATAAGCAATCGTTTTTTCCTTGTATCGCCGGTTACTTAACACACCCCACATTTCATGAATGTCCCAATCTTCGTCCGAGCGTTCTTTCAGAATCTTGATCCAATAATCTGGTATCCCCATTGCGAGGCGAAAATCAAACCCTACACCGCCGTCTTCAGGCTTCCTACAAAGGCCCGGCATACCGCTCACGTCTTCCGCAATGGATAATGCATTTTGTTTGAATTGGTGAATCACCTCATTTGCCAATTGCAGGTAGGTGATCGCATCCCAGTCAACGCCATCTTTAAAATACTTATCATAATTGTCAAAAGTTGTGGACCCATGATGGAAATAAAGCATTGAGGTTACACCATCAAAACGATAACCATCAAAATGAAATTCCTCCAGCCAATAACGCACGTTGGACAACAGGAATTTTTTCACTTCCCATTTTCCATAATCGAATAATTTAGAATCCCAGCCATCATGATAACCGCGTGGACCAGGATGGAAATACTGATGTTCACTGCCATCAAATTCGTTTAACCCTTCAGCCAGGTTTTTGACGGCATGAGAATGCACGATATCCATAATAACGGCGATGCCCATATTATGTGCTTTATCAACCAGGTACTTTAATTCTTCAGGCGTTCCGAAGCGGGAAGAGGGACAGAAAAAATTTGAAACGTGGTAACCGAACGATCCATAATAAGGATGTTCCATTACCGCCATCAGTTGAATGGCAGTGTATCCGCCTTCTTTGATCCGCGGCAATATGTTATCTGCAAATTCCAGGTAAGTGCCAACCTTTTCTGCTTCCTGCGCCATGCCGACATGACACTCATAAATAATTGGATATTGTACATTTTCAGCCAGCATAAAATTGCTCGTCCATTCAAACGCCTTTTCCGGGAACCAAAGCTGGCCGGAAAAATCATGCGTGAGTGGGTCCTGTATTACCCTGCGGATATACGCGGGAATTCTATCTGTTACACCTTTGGATGAGTGAATAGTCACTTTTACTTTTGACTCATGCAGGAAACTATCTTTATAGGCCGCGTATGGCAGAAAGATCTCCCAATCACCTTTTTCATTTAATTCAAGCGGGTGGGATGTTCGACTCCACTCATTAAAGTCACCGGTTAAGAAAAGTTTATCAGCGTTTGGTGCCCATTCCCGGTAGACCCATCCGTTACGATCGGGACTAAAATTGATCCCGTAATAAAAGTGTGCTCTCGCGAAATTGAGCAAACTACCTTCTGCTGCCTGTATATCATTCAAGGCTTTATTAAACCGTACAAAGCGATCATGCACGTCACGTATATACGGGTCGAGCCAGGGATCCTCCTGGATAATGGGAAGCTTTATGATCTTATTCACGGCAGTGGTGTGGTTGAGATACTAAGTTATAAATTAAAGCTTGGAAACATTGATATGTTTTATCTCAAACGATCGTTTAATTAATACAAGCAACTATCACAACAAGCGGGAACATGTGTTTTATTATTGGATAATTCTTGATTGCTAACGTCAATGTGTGTCCTAAAGAAAAAGAAAGACGAATTCTCTAAAAAAGAGATAGGGCCGTGTAGAAACACAGCCCATTTTTTTATCCAATATCCTATGAAAAACCTATCAATAACAAAGTAAAATCCGTGCCAGATTATTTTAAAATGAATTCTTAAAATCGCTGGGGAATAATTTCCCGCAAGGTTTAGGGAGGTAAATAATTTAGGGAAACCGCTTCTACAATTTTTGTGATTCAATGACAACACTAAAAAAATAACCTATCTTTTGGCGGAAAGCATCAAACATTTTTAGTGGCTTAACCCCGATCCTGTAAATGACAGGACTGCCAACAAACCTGTTTACAATGACTAAACTACCCTTTGCAAAATTCACGATGGTTTCATTTATCATCATTGCGCTCAGCATTTTAATAAGTGGAATAATTACCTACCAGAACAGTCGTCTTTACCAGGATACAACTCGACAGGTTGAGCATGCACAACGGGTGCTCAAGGCATCCGAAGATGTCTTGTCAAGTTTGAAAGATATTGAGACTGCTGCACGCGGATTCATCATCACGGGCGACTCCGCCTTTTTGAATCCGCTTACGCAAGGCCGTGGAACCATTCACCAGCATCTTATAAACCTGCAGGTACTTACCCAGGACAATCCCACACAAAAGAAAAAAGTTGATTCGCTGCGGACGTTTGCTCAACAAAGAGCCGCACTCTCAATTGATAACGTAAGAATGAGAGCGCAGGAAGGTTTCAAAAGAGCAATGGAGGTGGTTATAACCCGTAGCGGAAAATATTTGATGGATGATGTGCGTAGGCTTACCGCAGATTTGCAAGCGAGCGAAAATGCAGTGCTTGCCCAACGCAAACTGTTGAATATGCAAACCATTAAGAATTTCAACCGCATGTTCTTTGTGCTGCTGGCGACGATCGTCGTCTTGTTGGTGATCACCATCGTATCGATCGGCAATAATCTCCACGCCGCAAAAAGCCAACGCGACCAGGTCGAAGTTTTTAATAAATTACTAGTACAGAAAGTAGAGGAGAAAACGGCCGAGCTGTCGGGCATTTTTGAAAGAATTACTGATGCGTTTATTGCCCTGGACAAAAATTTTTGCTATACCTATGTCAACGAAAAAACCGGGTTGCTTATAAACAAAGATCCAAAGGCATTGATAGGGAAATGTGTGTGGGATATTTTTCCTGATGCGGTGGGTTCTAAAACTTACAACACTTTTAAAAGGGCTATGCATGATCAACAGTATATCTGTGAAACAGACTACTATGCTCCGCTTGATATCTGGCAGGAAAATCATGTGTATCCTTCAAAGGATGGCCTTTCGGTTTTTATCAGGGATGTCACGGAAAAAAAACGATCCGAGGCGGAACGGGAAAACCTGGTTGAAGTGATTCAGAAAAGCCTGAACGAGATCTACATTTTTAGTCCTACTACTTACCAATTTGAATATGCTAATGAAGGGGCTTTAAAAAATTCGGGGTTTACTTTAGAACAACTAACCGGGATGCAACCGGCACATTTAAAACCTGCTTTTAGCCAGGAAAGTTTTGCAGAGTTAGTAACACCTTTATTGTCGAAACAAAAAGAAAAAATTGTTTTTGAGACGGTGCATAAACGTGCAGACGGCTCAGAGTATCACGTGGAGGAACACCTGCAATTTATCGACCGGGGCAAACCGGTTTTTATTTCCGTTGTGCTTGACATAGATGAACGAAAAGAACATGAACAGGAACTCAACGTGCTCAATGAGCAACTGCGTGGCCGGGCCGCGGAATTACAGGCAACCAATTCGGAATTAGAAAAATTTGCTTACATCGCCAGCCACGATCTGCAGGAGCCACTTCGCATGGTAAGCAGCTTTTTACAACTACTCGAAAAGCAGTATAAAGAAAAACTCGATGACAACGCCCGCGCTTATATCCAGTTTGCGGTGGATGGTGCCGCACGCATGAAAAGATTGATCCTGGACCTGTTGATCTATTCCCGTGCAGGTTCCTCATCTGAGGAATTTGAACTCACTGATCTAAATGAAGTAGGCGCCGAAGTACATGAAACATTTTTACCATCTTTAAAAGAAAGCGGTGGTGAATTGGTCATTCATTCCCTGCCTACCGTTCAGGCTGTCAGGTCGCAGATGATGCAGTTATTTCAAAATCTTGTAAGCAACGCCATTAAATACCGCCAGGCAGATGTTCCTCCCAAGGTTGAGATCACATGTAAAGATACCGGGCAGGGATGGAGAATTTCCGTTACCGATAATGGGATCGGTATCGAAGCGAAGTATTTTGAAAAGGTCTTCGTGATATTTCAGCGGCTTCATAACAATAGTCAATTCACCGGAACTGGTATTGGACTGGCAATTTGTAAGAAGATAGTTGAGCGACACGGTGGGCAGATTAAGGTCGAATCCACCCTCGGTCGGGGGAGCTCATTTATCATTAACTTTACAAGAACCAATTCCATTCCAATTCATGAATCCTGAAACAATCCATATCCTGTTGGTAGAAGACAATGAAGGCGATATCTGGTTAACCCTTGAGGCTTTACACCAGGCGAAGATCAATAACAATGTCAGCGTGGTGCGGGACGGAGAAGAAGCCTTATCCTTCTTAAACAAACAAGGAAAACATCTGAGGGCGATAGCGCCGGACCTGATCTTATTAGACATAAATCTTCCTAAAATTGATGGGAAGGAAGTGCTGGCAAATATCAAAAATGATGATCACCTAAAGCAGATCCCGGTGGTTATGCTCACTACTTCTTCAGCTGAAAAAGACATTCTTGAATCTTATAAAAGCCACGCCAACTGTTATATCACGAAGCCTGTAGATCTTGATCAATTTATCCAGGTTGTGCATACTATCAAAAACTTTTGGCTCACTACAGTGCAACTACCCGCTTAGTTAATTTTACACATAGATTTTTTATATTGCTTTTTAGCTGATGTTCAGCCTTGTCTTATTTATACGAATTAAGGCAACCGACTACGTTCTAAACACGTTTTTATACAAGCTAAATGTTGAATTTTAATTTGACTTTTTAAGTCATTGAACCCAAATCAGCTTGTATGAAAAAAATTATATTCTCCACTTACCTGGCTTTGGCGTTTTCGCTTTGCTGCCAGGCGACCATTCACCAGGTGTCGGCAGCCAACTTCCAATTTTCTCCAAAAAATCTTCCGAATATTGTTGTAGGAGATGTGGTTGAATGGATTTGGCAAAACGGCGCTCATACGACTACCTCCCTGGAAATACCAGCAGGTGCCACGCCCTGGGATGAAGCGCTTACAAGCACTTCCACGAGTTTCCAGTACACCGTAACAATTCCAGGGAGGTACGATTACGAATGCAAACCTCATTCACCTGATATGGCAGGTTCATTTATAGTATCCGAAGCATTGCCCGTGGTGCTAACTGAATTTAAAGCCATCAACAATGGAGCGGAATCCATCCTCAGCTGGACAACCGCCAGCGAGGAACAAACAGATTATTTTTCGGTAAGAAAAAGCATAGATGGAAACGACTTTAAAGAGATAGGTCGTGTTCCTGCCGCAGGCAATTCAAATACACCATTGACCTACTTGTTTACTGACCAATTGGTTTCGGCAACGAGTAAATTTATTTACTACCTGGTGGTGATCATTGATAAAGATGGGAAGACCCAGCATTCGCCGATCAGGATGATCGTAAACAGTAAAGCCCGCTCCTTGTTGATAACATCTTTAACGCCCAATCCGGTCAGGAGTCCTGGCCATTTGATGTTGACGTTTAATGCAGACGGCCCGGGGTCAATGGACGCAACCATACTGAACACAGAGGGAAAACTGGTATTGCAGATTTCCTTTACTGCGGTGAAGGGAGTTAATAACGGACATATTCACCTGGGTGCCCTTTCCCCGGGCACTTATCATTTACTTTTCAATTTGAATGATATCCGGGAAACCCGCCGGCTAGTGATTCAATAGAAAGATCGCAACGCTGGTTGCGATTTACTTGCTCTCCGCCGTCCACACTTCGAAAGCGTAACCTACCAATTGGCTACAACTAAATACCAACACTTCAGCAGTATCTGCAGGCACCGAAGTGCCGTCTTTCAATTTGCTCACCAATTGTAACTCATACTGATCAAACTCAACCTGCTTAATGATATACTCGGTAGTATACTCACTGCGGTCCTGCACGACCTGCCGTACACGAAAACCAGTATTCAATTGTTTGCCGCAATCTTTTATGGGGTTCCACATAGTATAAGTTTTAGATTTCAGTTCTCTGCATCAGTAAGGTTCAAAATGGATGCCATAACAGCGCCGGCTATTGGCTGACTGTACGACAAAAACGTCTTCAAATTGTAAATGTAATATCGAGGTATTGGTAGGTATGCGTAATTTTGAGGATTAAATCAAGTGTGATATGACGAACGAAAACAACACATTGATCAATTCTGAATCCTTGCATGAGTACGTGCTCTCCAACTCGATATTTCCAGGTATAAAATCTATCGTCCAACAGGCGTGTGAACAACATCCAACCATTCAAGCGCTGGGTTTACGCCCGATCAACATCGAAAGAATTATTGACAGCCTGCAGATGAAAGGCGTTGCAACCATCGGTCAACTCGATACAATGCTTTACAGTTTTAAAACTCAGATCATGGCAATGATCGATCAGTACGATACCGGTGCCATTGCAGCACGTCATGTGTTTACACCAATTTATATGCTACTCGAATTGTTATAAGCAACCGTCAAGTTGGCGTACAAACAAGTCTGGCCTTATAATTTCATATAGGTTTCCGACAGTTAGCCGCGTGAATCAAGGGGCTAAAGGTTCATTTTACATTAACAGAACAACATGAAAATAATTATCATTGGTGGCGGCTTTGCCGGGATAAACCTGGCCAAGGCGCTGGGAAACAATAAAAATTTTGAAGTAACACTTGTTGATAAGAATAACTACTACTTTTTTCCGCCGCTTATCTACCAGGTAGCAACCGCTTTCCTGGAGCCGTCCAGCATCAGCTATCCTTTTAGAAAATTATTCGCCTCCAGGTCTAACGTTAGTTTTCGGCTGGGCGAATTACAACAAATTGTACCGTCTGAGAACAAGATCATTTTGAATAACGGCGAGTGCAGTTATGATGTATTGGTTGTATCTACCGGTGCCGAAACAAATTATTTTGGAATGGAGAACGTCCGGCAGAACGCCATCCCGATGAAGACCTTGTCTGATGCGCTTGCAATGCGGAATCGTTTGCTGGAACAGATGGAACAGGCCACGATCATGTCTGATCCTGCGCTCATAAAAAGTTTACTTACCGTTGTTATCGCTGGTGGAGGTCCTACGGGTGTGGAAGTTGCGGGTATGCTCGCGGAAATGAAATCGGGCATCTTCCGCAAGGAATACCCTAAGCTAACGGGCACAGGTGGCGAAATTATTCTTGTAGATGGTTCACCTGCCGTACTTGGCCCGATGAGCACTCAATCGCAGCAAGACACTTATGACGCCCTTTCAAAACTGGGTGTAAAAATAATTTTAAATACGAACGTGAAAGATTTTGCTGGGGATGTGGTGACGCTTTCCACCGGTGAAACCATCACTTCCCGGAACCTGATCTGGGCCGCGGGCGTTACGGCTAAATCCTTTGAGGGCATTCCCGCGGAAAGTTATGGACGCGGTAAGCGCTTGTTGGTGAATGAATATAATGCGGTTAAGGGCTTCGAAAATATTTACGCTTTAGGTGACACTTCTTACCAGTTAACCGATCCTAATTTTCCAAATGGTCACCCGCAGGTGGCACAGGTTGCCATACAACAGGGTAAAAATCTGGCCCGCAACCTCGAAGCCGCAATCGACGGAAAAGCGTTAAAACCATTCCTTTATAATGACAAGGGTTCTATGGCGATCATCGGGAAAAATAAAGCTGTGGTCGACCTTCCAAAACCCAAGTTGCACTTCCGTGGTTTCTTTGCCTGGCTGATCTGGTTATTCATTCACCTGATGTCGCTGGTAAGTTTCCGGAATAAACTGCGGACCTTCTATAATTGGGTGGTAGCCTATTTTTCAAAAGATCAGTCTTTGAGGATGATCATTCGGCCTGCGCCAAGGAAGAGTTTACCATAGCAAGAAACAGGCAGATCCTGCTGCCATTTAACTATCAGGACTTTATTTGTTTCAATGAAAAAACTTAATAGTTTAAACTAACTGGCAACAGTCATTGCTCCCTGACTAAAGGCAACTAACATTTGCGCTTAAGCGATCCTGTTAGACCTTAAGATTTAGTTTCTCCTGTATCCACCCGGTAGAGAATCCGTAAATCACGAGGGCCGCAATGATCAAAATTATTAGTATCATCACGATGTTTGCTGAGGAAGAACTGCGTTTCTGAACTGGTGCATTTGATGAGTAGGATTTGTTATCGTTCACAGCCGCTTTCTTTGCCTTGATCAGTTTACCCGCATACCGGTTTGTAAAAGTGCTAACCTCGGACTGAGAGTTTACTATCTGTTCTGCAATAAAAATTTCTTTGTTATCAAGCAGATCAAAGGCCTGCAATGTTACTGGAAGGTCTTCGTTTCTAAGATCCATGTTGGAATGTTTTACGGTGATAAATGGTCGTTCTATCCTACTACTTACAATAATGCTGCCACGCAGCATTGGCTTTTGCTGCCAAATCTACCTTTCAAGCTTCACCGCTTAGGTTGATGGATCTAACTGGATGGAGCGTCACTTTATCCTGATCTGTGGAATATATTCCTCTTGCCATCAGTGACGCAACTAATTGAATTCAATGGTTCAAAAAATAGTGAGGTCATCGTTACCGAGAAGGCTTTGCGCTGCTTACGAAAAGCAAATATGAGATCGCTGTAAAATGCGATTTAAACTGCTGGAATTGTAAAGAAGAATTTTGCGCCCTTTTGTTCCGTAGCTTCCGCCCAAACCTTGCCTCCGTGTTTGGTAATGATCTTTTCTACAATAGCAAGTCCAACACCGGTTCCTTCAAATTCGGTTGTACTATGCAGGCGCTGAAAAACCTTGAATAATTTATGCGCATAATGTGGGTCGAATCCTACGCCGTTGTCTTTTACATAAAACGTGGTATGAGATTCTACCGTGGAGGCTCCGATCTCAATCCTCGGCTGTTCTTTATTCCGGGAATATTTGATCGCGTTTGATAACAAGTTGATCCAAACCTGGCGCATGGCATTTGCATCTCCTTTGATATCAGGAAGCACATCGATCTTCCATTCAACACCATCTTTTGTATCAAGGCCATTTACGATTTCATTCACCATGTCCATGCTATGGATCTCTTTTTTGACAATGTCGTTACCCGCCACTTTGGAGAATGCCAACAGGTCGTCAATCAAGTGGCCCATCTTGATCGTGTTCATTTTAATGCGGAGGGCCAATCGCTTTGCCTCGGGTTCCATTTGTTCCAGGTAATCCTTTTCAAGAATGGAACTAAAACCAATGATTGCACGAAGCGGCGCTCTCAGATCATGCGAGATGGAATAAGAAAAAGCTTCTAGGTCTTTATTGGCAGTTTGAAGTTGAGTGGTACGTTCAGTAACCTTGTTTTCCAGTTGCAATTGTGTACTCTGGATCTGTTCTGCCATCGCATTAAAGGCACTTGCAAGTTTACCCAGTTCGTCCATCCTGTTGAGCTTTACCGGCTCTGAATAATCTCCTGCAGCAAGCTGCGAAACGGCTGCGGTAAGTTCGTTTAAAGGACGGGTAATGTTTCGGCTCATTAACCAGGTAACAACAATCCCGATACCGATCAGCAGACCACCGGTAATAAAAATCGAATTTTTGAACCGGGTGGCCACCTCCAGCATGTTCGCCCGCGGAAAAGCTACCAACACCACCCATTCCGTGGTTGTAATGTTCTGTTGCGCACCGATCATTGTTTGGTTCGATGAGTCCGAGTATTGCAGGAAATTTTCCGAATATTTTGTGCTCTTTAATAATCCTTTTATCGGCCTCAGCAGGTTGGTCCACAAACTGCCGTCCCTGTTACCGAGGTACAACGAGGTGCCGGCGCCGATTAATTGGGTAACCTGTTGAAGTGCCTGCGGCGAAGTGATCAGCGCCCTCCATACCACTACATACCCGATCACTGATTTTTGTTCAGTTACTGCAGCAACGATTGGAAAAAAAAGAGAATCGCCCGATGAATATAGCTTACCAACCCTGGATTCACCCGCTTGAAGTTTCAGGCCGCTCATCACAGTTTCAAGGCTCAGTTTTGCCTTTACCCGCTCGTTGCCTGTTTTCGCTATCGGCCAGTTATTCTTGTCGACTAATTCAACAAAAATCCAGGTGCTGTCTTTTTTTAGACGAGCCAATATTTCAGTCGTTTCTGTGTTCAATTCAGTGCCGCCAGTTAGTACACATTTCTTTAAGGAGTCGTGGCCTGCAACCTGGAGCAACTGGGTATTCCAAACCTTTGAAGACTGGCCGAACAGGTTGCCGAGTTGGGTGGTTGATGTTTGCAAACGCTTCTTACCCATTTCGAGCAAAACGTTTTTCACCGCGAAATAAGATGCGAGGCTAAAGGTGAGGATGATGCAACACAAAAGAATGCAGATCAGTACAGGAAGGCGATGTTGAAGCGAAAGGCCATTGAATGTGAAATGACGCATCCAGGGCTTTGCAACCTGATTACTATTCATAGTTTGGAATTTTGCGGCCCCTGGCGGTGATCATATTCGTTGGCAGTAACTAAATCAACTTCAGAAGGCGTTGATCCCTAAGATTTTTTATAGCAAGACATGCAGCATCTAGAAATGGAAACGTTCAAGAGACCCGAAAACTGAGCTGTGGCAAACTTGTAAATTATCCAAGGTTGTTATTCCCGACACCTTTTAAGGCAAACAGATCTAAGCAGACTTTTGTGATCGATTGAAGTAAAATTGCAATATCTCTGTTTGATAAAAGCCGTCGAACTAACGGCTACAATGTACGCATTATTATTCTATACAGACCTCAACACGATGATGAGTGGCGTTGAACAAATTCGGAAAATCGTTCGCAAGTTTTTACGCTGAAAATGCAAACGCCGAAGAATATTTTTTATTTTAGAATTAGAAAGGGGGATGATGGTCCTGGCCCGTGCGATTTTTTAATATTATAAACTGAAAGGAGATGAAAAAATTAGCGGTGATCCCAACACGCATTGAAGAGTACATTGACAGTTATCCTCCGGCCATCCAAACCTTGTTGAAACAAATGCATAAAACCATCCGTGAGGCAGCGCCAGGTGCTGAAGAAAGTATCAGCTACCAGATGCCGGCTTTTAAACTCCATGGTCCGCTCGTATATTTTGCGGCATATGAAAAACACATCGGCTTTTATCCAACGCCTTCGGGGATTGAAAACTTTAAAGAAGAACTTGCGGATTATAAAAGATCAAAAGGTGCGGTGCAGTTTCCATTAGATCGGCCTCTTCCCCTCAAACTTATTTCGAAAATGGTTCGGATGCGGGTAAAGGAAAATGAGGAAAAGGAGAGTATGAAAGTTGTGGCCAAAAAGCGAAATGCGAAGTAAATCCTTTTACAGTTTACTCTACGAATTCCTTCATTATTTGGATCATTTCGCGGGCTTTGCTACTATGCTTCACACAATCAGTGAAAAGATCAAGCCATCCTGACTCTTAGTTCGAACTGTTTAATCTGAGTAGGTCTCTGAAAACGAAATTGATTGTTGAAGCGGGGCTTTACAAGTATGGGGAAACTTGCTAAACTTTTTCAGTCGCTGTTATGTTCTATCTTAGGACAGGCAGATAAATATCTTCATCCTTCCTGCCTCTTTTGTTTACTTTTAAGTGGGTTAGATTTCACGCATTTAGTTAAACTTCCAGAAATGAAAAAACTTACCATTATAGTCGCGTTCCTATCATGCGGGTTTGTTTCCTGCAAAAAAGATATCACGCAAACTGCTGTTGAAGGCGAAACGCCTGCACTCGAAAATGCGGTGATTATCGCGGCGGGCACTCTGACCCTTGCTTCCGAAATTAATGTCGGCCAGGTAAAAATTTACCAACAAAAAAACGGGAAATATTTATTGTCGATTGACAAAATGAATCTTAAGGCCGGCAGTAAATCTTTGGTTATTAAACTCTCTTCGTCAAACGCAGTGTCGTATTCCTCCATAAAAATATGCAGTGTAAATAATGTACCCGGGAATATATTGCATGAGCTACCTTCTAATTTTGATCTGACTGTTTTTAAGTATTTACTTGTCCTTAGCGAACCTACCGAAGAGATCATTGCCCGCGCGGAGCTCAATTAATTCGGGTTTGAAGTTGCATGTTAGCAGCATATGATACCTATTGACATACTAAAAGGAGAACTTTAATCAACCATAGTACTTTCCAGTCGAATATTTTCTGGCTCTAGTGTTTTAAAATGAAAAAAGGTCTCAAACTTTAAAGTCTGAAACCTTCTACTATTTTGCTCCCCCTTCTGGACTTGAACCAGAGACCCTCTGATTAACAGTCAGATGCTCTAACCAACTGAGCTAAGGAGGAGTGTCCTTTTAATCGGGAGGCAAAAATAAGGTTTTTTGCTTTTCGACAAAAATAAAAGCACTATTTCAGCCAATTAAAAAAGTTATTTTCTTCAAAACCTACAAAAACTCCCGCAGGCCTTATTTCCACCGGGAAGGTTTTGAGGTAATATCCTTCGCCACTCACATTCCGGCCATTTTTCAGGTTGAATTTGTATCGGTGCAGGGGGCAAACAATATTCCCGGCAGCATCAACATTACCCGCTGATAATTTACCTCCAGCGTGCGGGCAGGTTTGAGAACACGCAGTAATCTCGTCATTGTGTAATACCACACAAATTTTTCTACCGGCAATTGTTTCTTCGATGATATTGCTTTCCGCAAACGGCATTGCTTCGAGGCTTTCAGCGATCTTGTGCCAGGTGTATTTTTTTTCCATTGAATATCGCGACAAGCTGACTGAAATTCAGGGAGTAACTGAGTGAGCTTGGTTTTCCAGGTTTAATAAAAAAATTCAGCCCGGTATGGATAGCGCACCTGGTACATGTCCCTAACCTTATTGAGGATGGTTTGTCGCAACGCTTCAATATTCGACTTTTCGAGCGCGGAGATAAACACACAATTATCCTTCGTCTCATTTTGCCAGCGCTGTTTTAAATCATTCAACAGTTCCTGTTTTACCTCCGGCTCCAGCCATTCATCAAAAGCATCAACTTCATATTTGTCCATCTTATTGAAAATGGTCACCGTAGGTTTTTCTGCAGCTCCCAGCTCTGCCAGGGTTTTATTTACAATGGCAAGCTGTTCCTCGTATTGGGGGTGAGAGATGTCTACTACATGCAACAGGATATCCGCTTCCCTGACTTCATCCAGCGTGCTCTTAAAACTTTCGACCAAATGATGCGGGAGTTTCCTGATAAACCCAACTGTGTCACTTAATAAGAACGGTGTTTGTTCGAAAACAACTTTTCGCGTGGTAGTGTCGAGAGTAGCAAACAATTTATTTTCAGCAAAAACTTCGCTTTTGCTAAGCAAATTCATGATGGTCGACTTACCGACATTCGTATAGCCAACAAGGGAAACACGGATAAATTCGCCCCGCTCCTTTCTTTGCGTAAATGATTGTTTGTCGATCTCGGCCAATCTTTTACGTAAAAGGGTGATCTTATCTTTTACAATACGCCGATCCGTTTCAATCTCCGTTTCACCCGGCCCCCGCGTTCCAACTCCACCTCCCTGCCGTTCCAAATGCTTCCACATTCCTTTGAGGCGGGGCAAAATATATTGGTATTGCGCCAGTTCAACCTGCGTTTTTGCCTGGGCGGTTTGCGCCCGGCTGGCGAAAATGTCAAGGATCAAGTCACTTCGATCGATCGTTTTTACACCCAGTTCTTTCTCAATATTTTGTATCTGAGAGCCCGTTAATTCATCGTCGAAAACCACCATTTCCACATCGCTGTGCAGGCTAACATAATTCTTGATCTCCTCCAACTTGCCCTTTCCCACGAAAGTTCGACTATCTGGGTGTGGGAGCTTTTGAGTAAAGCGTTTAACGGCGATCACGCCAGCCGTCTCCGCCAAGAAAGACAACTCGTCAAGGTACTCATTGAGTTGAGCTTCAGTTTGATCAGCCGTCACCAACCCAACCAACACCGTTTTTTGCTCTTGCGTTGATTTTTTCTTTTTATCTATCAAATTGGTAAATTTTTATTTTGATCTAATGAGCTGCGAATATTATACCACTCAGGCGCAGCGCTGAGTTCCGGCAAAAATAAAGCGTTCCGTTTGTATCGGAACGCTCTTATAATTTATCTATCTAGTGATGTGTTACTTGACTGCAGCCGTATTGGCAGAAGAAGACCACTTTTTCATTTCTTCACAATCCTGGTATTCTTTGTCGACCATTATGTAATAACTGGAAATGCGTTGGTAGAACCAAGCCTCAAGCGCTTCGGCTTTCTTCTCGTCCAGGGCACGCTGGGCGATCCTGTTGTAATCGTCCCGGATATTTTCTTTGTGCGGCTCGGAGCGGCTTTTCAGGTAAACGATGCGAACGCCTTTTTTTCCTTTCTCATCAGTGAACTCCACCGGTTGAGAATATTGGCCAACCTGCAGGTCTTTGATCATCAACACCATATCCTTGTCTAGCTGATCGATCGTCATACTCGTACCACCTTCATTATTTTGTTTAAGCCCACCGGTAAATTTGCTTTGCTCATCCTCGCTGTGCTTACTTACAGCCTCGCCAAACTGCATCGTTCCCGCAATCAGTTTTGACCTTACAGAATCAAGCTTCAACAAACCTTCGTCTAATTCGGTTTTAGTTACCTGCGGGATCTTCAAAATGTGGCGAATAACCGCGTCATCACCAGCCCTGTTCACCATTTGCACAATATGGTAACCGAAACGGGTTTTGAAAGGAGTCGATACCTGTCCTTCCTTCAACGAAAAAGCTTTCGCCAGGAAAATAGGGTCCCATTGTTTCTCGCCGCGATTGAGTTCATACTGACCAGAATTTTCTTTACTTCCCGGATCATCGGAATACAAGGCGGCCAACGTCTTCATGTCTTTTCGCCCGGATTCGAGCTGCGCTTTAAACTCTTTCAACTGGTCAAGGCTATATTCTTCTGCGTCGCGACTTGCTTTTGGATATTTTACGATTTGACCAATTTCCAATTCACTTTCATAAAATGGGAGACTATCTTTTGGTAACTTATCAAAGTAAATATTCACTTCTTTCGGTGTGATCCTGATCGCTCCCACAATTTTGTTACGCATTGCAGCAGCCAGCTTTC
Organism: Ferruginibacter sp.; assembly: GCA_030655145.1. Classification (GTDB taxonomy): domain Bacteria; phylum Bacteroidota; class Bacteroidia; order Chitinophagales; family Chitinophagaceae; genus Ferruginibacter. The sequence continues at coordinate 19,967 of JAURWD010000069.1, read as the reverse complement.
TTTCCCGAAATCCTTCCTTAAAATCTTCCCTCAACTGGTAAACGGTCTTACCCGAAATTTCCTCGAGCTTTTCTTTAGAACCATAAGCATTTGGACCAGTGAAATAACGGATCTGGTTATCGATATCAGCTTCAATCTCTTCATCAGTTACCGGCAGCGAATCTTTTTCTGCCTGCAATACCAAGGCTTTAATACCCATGGCTTGCTCGAGGGTAAGACAGCGGCCATTAGCCGGGACCGTCATCCCTTGTCGTTCCATATCCAGGATACTATTGTCGATGTCGCTTTTTAATACCACCTTATCTCCAACAACCGCGATGATCTTATCTGCTACCAGTTTTTTTGGTTGCGCCATCGCAACGGAAAAAAAGAGACAACCTGCAAGTGATAGAAAAATGTTTTTTGTACTCATTTTGATGTTCAATAATTTAATTGATACGCTACGTTAGCGACGGTCTCAAATGTAAAGAGCTATTTTATCAATAGCCCTTTAACATGTATGTTTAACAAAAGATTATTCGCTTAGAGGGTACGTTTTACTTCAACTTCTTCGAAGGCCTCAACGATATCGCCAACCTGGATGTTTGAGTAATTTTTGATGGTTAATCCGCACTCCATATTATTGGTTACTTCTTTCACATCATCTTTATAGCGTTTCAAACTTCCCAACTCCCCGGTGAAGATCACGATACCATCGCGAACAAGACGAATCCTGTTGTTCCTTGCGATCTTTCCTTCGATCACAATACAACCTGCAACAGTTGCCTTGTCGAACTTGTACATTTCTTTGATCTCAACATTGGCAAGTATTTTCTCTTCAACACCTGGCTCAAGCATACCTTCCATTGCACTCCTGATCTCTTCGATCGCATTGTAGATGATAGAGTAAAGTTTGATCTGGATAGATTCTCCCTCTGCAAGGCGGGCAGCCTGTATGGATGGACGAACGTTAAAGCCGATAATGATTGCATCTGATGCATTGGCAAGGGTAACATCACTTTCAGTGATAGCACCAACGGCCTTATGAATCACTTTGACCACGATCTCTTCCGTACTGAGTTTCTGCAATGAATCACTTAATGCCTCAACGGAACCATCCACATCACCTTTGATGATGACATTCAACTCCTTAAAGTTTCCTAACGCAAGTCGACGACCAATTTCATCGAGAGTAATGTGTTTCTTCGCACGCATACCCTGTTCTCTCAAGATCTGGCCGCGTTGGTATGCTTTTTCTCTTGCTTCGCTTTCATCAGCATAAACCTTGAAAGTTTCACCCGCTTGTGGTGCTCCGTTTAACCCAAGTATTAATACCGGGGTAGAAGGTGGAGCTAGTTCACTGCGCTGGTTTCTTTCATTGTACATTGCTTTCACCTTTCCAAAGTATTGTCCAGAAACGATCATGTCCCCTGGTTTCAATGTACCATTCTGGACCAGGATGGTGGCTACGTACCCACGACCTTTATCCAAAGAAGCCTCGATCACTGTTCCGTTTGCGCCCTTATCAGGATTCGCTTTCAGTTCAAGGATATCCGCTTCCAGTAATATTTTTTCTAATAATAAATCAATATTCAACCCTTGCTTGGCACTGATCTCCTGGCTTTGGAATTTACCACCCCAGCTTTCTACAAGGATGTTCATCGATGCCAATTGTTCTTTGATCTTCTCAGGATTGGCTCCGTCACGATCAATTTTGTTGATCGCAAAGATCATCGGAACATTTGCTGCCTGGGCATGCGAGATAGCCTCTTTTGTTTGCGGCATCACCGCATCATCAGCGGCAACTACGATCACTGCGATATCTGTGACTTTCGCTCCACGTGCTCTCATTGCGGTAAACGCTTCGTGACCAGGCGTATCCAGGAAGGTTATTGCCCGACCATCTTTCACTTTTACTTCATAGGCTCCGATATGCTGGGTAATACCACCTGCTTCACCGGCGATCACATTTGTATTACGGATGTAATCAAGGAGGGATGTCTTACCATGATCTACGTGACCCATGATGGTAACAATTGGGGCACGTCCCCGCTGATCGATTTCGTTATCATCGCCATCATCTTCGTCCATTTCAGCAACGTCTTCAACTCCAATAAATTCTACTTCATAATTAAACTCACTCGCCACCAATTCAATCACATCAGCTTCAAGCCGTTGGTTGATTGAAACCATAATACCCAGGTTCATACACTTGCTGATGACATCGGCAAAACTTACGTCCATCAAACCTGCAAGTTCACTTACAGAAATGAACTCCGTAACCTGGAGCTTATTACCATCTTCACCTTCGTGACCTCTTTGTTCTGCGAGCTCATCTCTTTTGGCTTTCCGGTATTTCGCTTTCAGGCTTTTGCCTCTGCCACCGCCACCAGACAGTTTCGCTTGTGTTTCCTTTATCTTATCCTGGATTTCTTTAGCATCGATCTCACGATCTCCTCTTGCTGCAGGTGCACCCGGACGAGCCGTATTAAAACGGTTACCTCCCTGGCCTGGTCCGCCACCTGGACGGTTGATACCAGGACCACCCGGACGATTCCTGTTTTGATCATTGTTAAAACCAGGACGAGGCGGCTGACCTGCTTGACCTTGCGGTCCACGGTTTTGCGTTCCTTGTTGTCCAGGCCCGGTTTGCCCCATTGGAGTACCGCCTTTACGTTCGATCGGAATGCGCTTCCGCTTCCTTTTATCGTCGTCTCTTTTTGGTCTAGTATCATTATCAACCGGCAACTGGATCTTTCCTAAGATTTTAGGTCCTTCCAGGCGATCGGCTTTGATGTTTTCAATTTGTGCCGGTGCATCCGCTTTAATTTCTTCCGCACGAATTTCCTCAACCGGCGCTGGCGCTACTACGGGTTCTGCTTTTACGGCTTCAACAGCCGGAGTTGCCGGAGCTGCAGTCTCTTCAGCTTTTTTGGTAGATTTCTTCGGACGAGTAGAAGAATCAATGGCATCAAGATCGATCTTGGTAACCACTTTTGGTGCTTCTAACTCCGGTGCATCGATCTTCGTGATCTCTACACCTTCTTTCGCAGCTGTAGATTTAGCTTCCGCAGCCGGGGCAGCGGTAACTTCTTTTTCTACTTTAGGTTCTGCTTTAGCAGCGACAGGTTGTTCAACGGGTATAAGAGGTGCAGGCGTTTCAACAACCGGTGCAGGAGTTTCTTTGACTTCTGCTTGTACTGGCTCTGCCGGCTTTTCGACAGGTGGAGCTGGCGGTGCAGGTGCTACCTCTTTCTTTTTGAAAGAAAGGTCTTCCTCATCGCGTTTTCTTTTTGGCTCATTTGACCCTGCGCCCTTAGGCAAGTCGATGGCTTCAGCTTTTTGCTTTGCAGCCTTGTCCTGTTGAAACTCCGTCTGCAACACACGGTACATTTGTTCCGTGAGTTTTGCAGTGGGCTTCAGGTCCTCATTGCTGAATCCTTTAGACTCAAGAAATTCTATCAGGGTATCTTTCCCGATATTAAATTCCTTGGCCGCGGCCATCAATCTTGGTGTATTAGTTACTACTTCTGACATTCGTATTTTTTAGTCAATATATTTTTGCGTACCGGGAGGAACAGGGTTCCTGGAAACCGGAACAATTATTCCTTCTCAAATTCTTCTTTCAAGATCCGCACTACATCAGCTATTGTCTCTTTCTCTAAGTCTGTTCTCCGTTCTAATTCTTCCGGAGTAAGTGACAACACCGAGCGGGCAGTATCGCAACCAACCTTTTTCAAAGCTTCAATTACCCACTCTTCGATTTCATCGCTAAATTCTTCCAGGTCAATATCGAATTCATCTACTTCACCTTCGTTGTCTCTAAAGACGTCGATCTCGAAACCGGTAAGTTCGCATGCGAGTTTGATGTTAACTCCACGACGACCAATTGCAAGGGAAACCTGGTCGGGTTTTAAGTAAACTGTGGCGTGTTTTTTCTCTTCGTCTAAATCGATGCTGGTAATCTTTGCAGGAGTAAGCGAGCGTTGTATTAGCAGTTGAATGTTACTGGTCCAGTTAATTACGTCGATGTTTTCATTTTTTAATTCGCGGACAATACCGTGGATCCGGCTTCCTTTCATTCCCACACAAGCTCCAACCGGGTCAATTCTGTCATCGAAACTTTCAACCGCGATCTTGGCTCTTTCACCCGGATCTCTCACGATCTTTTTCACAACAATTAAGCCATCAAATATCTCTGGTACTTCAATTTCCAATAATTTTTCAAGAAACGTGGTGCTGGTGCGTGACACCACGATCACGGCCTGGCTGTTCTTCAATTCTACTTTCTTTACTACCCCACGAACGTTCTCCCCTTTTTTAAAATAATCAGAAGGGATCTGTTCAGACTTTGGCAGGATCATCTCGTTTCCTTCCTCATCCAGCAACAGCACTTCTTTTTTCCAAACCTGGTAAACCTCACCACTCACAATATCTCCGACCCTATCTTCATATTTCTTGATCAGCAGGTTTTTCTTCAGATCGTTGATGCGGCTAGCCAATGTTTGTTTACCGGCAAGGATCGCCCTTCTTCCAAATTCTTTCTGAATATCTACCTCTTCATATAATTCTTCACCCACTGCATAATCCGGTTCAATCTTAATGGCATCGCTGTATTCAATTTCAGTGAGGGTATTATAAATGTCGCCATCATCCACGATCATACGACGGCGGAATATTTCAAGGTCACCTTTCTGGTCATTTACGATTACGTCAAACTGATCATCACTGCCATACTTCTTTCGGATCAATGTTTTAAAAACATCTTCCATTACTTTCATCAACGTTGGACGATCAATGTTTTCCGCCTCTTTAAATTCCTGGAAGGAATCGATCAAATTAATACGTGCCATATACCTAATCGGCCTCAGTTTTGAATCCCCGCCGGGAGAGGATTTTAGTTTATTGAATTAAAATACTATTTGTACGGTTGTTTGTTTAACCTGGTCGAATGGAAAATCTTTGACTAGCGTCACCGCCTTTTTATTTTTGCCTTCTGTATACTCAAGCTGGATACCCTGCTCCGTTGCCGCGACCAGTTTTCCTTCGTGACGGCTGTCATCTGTTAGAATTACTTCCACAGACCGGCCGATGTTCTTAAGATACTGCCGGTTCAATTTCAAAGGTTCTTCAATACCTGCACTCGACACTTCCAGGGAAAAATTGCCATCGGGATACCAGCCTCTCTCCTCAATAATGCGGTACATAGCCCGATTAATTTTTACACAACGATCGATGTTTAATCCGTTATCTGCGTCAAGGTAAACCTTGATGTTATTGGTAGGTTTAATCTTGATCGACACCAGGAAAATTTCGGGAGTTTCTACAATTAATTCGTTGACCAATGCCTCAATTGCCTGTATGGATGTGTCTTGTATCATGGTAAAAGAAGAAGGGAACGGTCATCGTTCCCTTCTTTTGTTTCATTTTCCGGATGCAAATATATGTAACTAAATATTAAATGCAAAATCAATCAAACAATAAGCCGGCGGCAGCCTGATTATGGTGAAAATTTAACAGGTTTGTTTTTATTTGATTGATACCTTTACGCCATGAACATTTTTAGAGTTTTATTGGAGCTATTTGTCCTTTACATGCTGTACAAATTCATCTTCGATTTCATCATTCCAATTTACCGCACGACCAAACAGGTGAAAAAGCAGTTTGGCGATATGAGTGCTCAAATGCAGGAAAATATGAACCAGCAGCGGCAAGCCTATACAAATGCAACCACTGTAAAGCAAGAGAAATCAACTTCCCCCAAAGATGATTATATAGAGTTTGAAGAAGTAAAAAAGTAACCCCTTTCCGCAGTTACAACAACCCGAGATCCTCGATCTTTTCATTTGGTAACAACAGGTGTGTTTGCAAACCTGCTACCATGGCGCCTTTTATGTTATTGATAGAGTCATCAATGAACAACGTCTCCTCCGCCTCAATTCCTGCATCGTCCAATACCCACTTGTAGGTTTCCGGGTAGGGCTTGCGCTTTTTCATGATGTGGGAATAATAACTTTTTGTGAAGAATTCATCTAAAGAAGCTTCCCCGGTCTGGGCCTGCAAAATTCTGTTGAATTCCTGCAAGTGAATGCTATTGGTGTTGCTGAGCAGGTAAATGTTGTAACGCTCCCTCAATTGCTTCAAAAACTCAAGGCTTCCTTCACGAAAATCGAGCAGGATTCTATTCCAGGCTTGTTGCATCTGTAATACCGAGGTGTCCGGCGCACAATGCGGGGCCATCTCCGCATAAAAAGCCTCATCAGATATCTCGCCGGTTTCCAGCGCCTCAAACAGGTGGTTGGCTGTTACCTGCGAGTACAGATCATCGAAGCCGGCTACCCCGAGATCTGTAAAAGCACGGGAAGTTTTTTTATAATCTATGTTCAATAACACTCCTCCCAGGTCGAATATGATATTTTTGATAGCTGCCATTGTTATGAAATTAATTGGGCGCAAAATATCTTATTTTACTTACTTTTGCCGTCCGTTATGTAAAAATAACAGGGCCTATAGCTCAGTTGGTTAGAGCACCTGACTCATAATCAGGTGGTCCCTGGTTCGAGCCCAGGTGGGCCCACTCATAAAAATTCAGCCCGATTTTTCGGGCAATTTTTTTAGTTCATTTAACCTTTCGTTAACCAGCACCCCGGTTACATTTGTAATCAAGTACATATTTATGAAGAAATTATTGACTGCTTTCTCCTTGCTTGTTTTCACCTCTATTTCATACGCCCAGGATTCAACAGCAGTAGTCGAAATCGCTCCTCCCGCTCTTACAAAACAAAAAAGAGAATTTAAGATAGCTCCAGACCAGGCAGGCGATCATTTTATGATCACCCTAACGTCAGATAACTGGGCAGGAGCACCCGATAGCATCAAAAACAGGAAGTCAGGACTTTCCCGTGGCCTAAATGTAGCTATCATGTTGAACAAGCCTTTCAAAAGCGATCCACGCTGGAGCGTTGCGCTGGGTTTGGGAATTAGCCATAGCAGCATTTTCTTTAAGAACACCTCGATCGATGTTAAAGCATCAGGCGTCTTGTTGCCATTCAGAAACCTGGATTCTGCTGATCGTTTTAAGAAATACAAACTTGCCACCACCTACGCTGAAATCCCGATCGAACTTCGGTACACCTTCAATCCTGAAGCAGAAAAGAGAAGTACAAAACTTGCGCTGGGTATAAAAGTTGGTACCCTCATCAACGCACACACAAAAGGAAAGACGCTACAAAACAAAGCTAGTCAAACCATTAATTCTTACACCGAAAAGGAAAGCCGGAAAACCTTCTTCAACAATACGAGGTTAGCCGGAACTGCACGGATCGGCATCGGAAATTTCTCCCTGTTTGGTTCGTATAGCATTACTTCATTTTTGAAAGATGGTGCCGGGCCAACAATCAGGCCGTACCAGATCGGACTTACCATCAGCGGACTCTAAACAAACGTTAACATTATAAATGAAGCTCCCGGCCTAAACGCCGGGATTTTTGTTTTTCATTCCCGTAGCTTTGCAACTTATTTTACTTCATGAGCGACGAAATTAAACACGAATGTGGCCTCGCCTTCATTCGCCTTCGCAAACCTTTCAGTTATTACCAGCAACAATATGGATCAGTTTTGTACGGCTTAAACAAGCTGTATTTATTGATGGAAAAACAGCACAACCGGGGTCAGGATGGTGCTGGAATTGCGACTGTAAAACTAAATGTTGAACCTGGTTATCCCTTCCTGCATCGCCTGCGGAGTAGCGCTAACCAGCCCATTGCTGATCTCTTCTTCCAGGTGGGAAAAGAAATTGAGGAATTAGAAAAATACCAGCCGGATATAAAAAATCACCCCGGCCTTATGAAGGGCCATGTCAATTATCTTGGTGAATTATTGCTCGGCCACCTCCGCTACGGAACCCAGGGAAAGAACAATGTAGAATTTTGTCATCCCTTTATAAAAAGGCACACCATTCCAGCCCGCAACCTCGCCTTGGCAGGAAATTTCAACCTCGTTAATACAGAAGAATTATTCAGCCTGATCAATATTGACCCGGGTGTGTTTCAACGCCAAAGCGATCTGGCGGCGATGATGGAAGTGATCCACCATTTCCTCGTGCAGGCGGACGAAGCTTTTCCGGGTGAATTGGACATTGCCAAAGTGTTGAAAAAAGCAGTCCCGCTGTTTGATGGCGGTTTTACCTTCTGTGGATTGGTTGGTAATGGCAGCGCCTTCGTTATGCGGGATGCGCATGGCATTCGTCCTTCCTATTATTATGTAAATGACGATGTGATTGTTGGAGCCAGCGAAAGAGCGGCCATCCGCACGGCTTTCAATGTGGGTGAAAATGAAGTAAAAGAGTTGATGCCTGGATGTGCGTTGCTGGTTGATCCTGATGGAAATTACAGGATCGAACAAATTGTACCTGCGAAAGAAAGGAAAGCCTGCAGTTTTGAACGTATTTATTTCAGCCGTGGTGGTGATGAAAAAATTTATAAAGAACGTAATGCGCTGGGATACTATTTAAGTGAACCTGTCTTAAAGGCCATCGATTACGATTTAAAAAACACCATCTTTTCATTTATTCCCAACACGGCTGAGACGGCGTTTTACGGCTTGCTCAAAGGCGCGGATCATTACCTGAACAAAAGGAAAGTTGAAAAAATTCTGAGCTGGGGAAATGATTTTGACGAGGAGAAATTAACGGCACTTATCAACCGAACAGTTCGCATTGAGAAGATCGCTATCAAGGATGTTAAGCTCCGCACTTTTATCACGGAAGATTCAAGCCGGAATGAAATGGTGCAGCACGTGTACGATATTACGTATGGCACCGTAAAAAATTACGAGGATACGCTTGTTGTCATTGATGATTCGATTGTTAGAGGCACTACGCTTAAGGAAAGCATCATTCGCATGTTGGCGCGCTTGAAACCTAAACGTATTATCGTGGTATCCTCTGCGCCGCAGATAAGATATCCAGATTGCTATGGCATCGACATGAGCAAACTGGGAGATTTCATCGCATTTAAAGCAGCGATCGCCCTGTTGCACGAAACCAAACAGGAAGGCCTACTCGAGGAAATGTTAGAACGATGTAAAGAGTTGCAACGCAATAACCAACTACATACAGAAAATGTGGTAAGGAAATTGTACAAACCATTTACATTGGAAGAGATCTCCGAGAAGATCGCACAATTGATCACGCCAAAGGAAATTTCCATACCGGTGGATGTGATCTATCAGACCATTGAAACATTGCACCTTGCTTGTCCGACTAATACGGGAGACTGGTATTTCACCGGGAATTATCCAACTCCGGGTGGTAACAGGGTTTGTAATAAGGCCTTCATGAATTATATGGAGGGCAAGAATGTAAGGGGCTACTAGCCGGGAATGATTTGTGTAGATTGGACGTTTTGCTAACAGTTTTAAATTTAAAGCATGAATGAAGCGAACCAAAAAACAACAAATACATCACCGGTTAAAGACGGTAAAACGCTTTTGATCGTGCGACATGCGAAAAGTAGTTGGGACGTCGGCAGCCTGAATGATTTTGAACGCCCATTGAATGAACGCGGAAAAAAAGATGCGCCAATGATGGCCAAGCGCTTGCTTGATAAAAAAGTAGCCATTGACGCCTTTGTCTCAAGTCCCGCAAAGCGGGCAAAAAAAACTGCAGAACTTTTCTCCAATGCATATGGCAAGACTGAGGAAGAAGTGATCTTTATGTCCATGTTGTATCATGCACCGTCGGAAGTGTTTGTTGAAGTTGTCGAACAATTGGACGACGAGTTTTCTAAAGTTGCGCTCTTCTCTCACAACCCCGGTATCACTGAATTTGTTAATACACTGCTTGATGCTGTTCAGATAGATGACATGCCGACCTGTGGTGTTTTCGCCGTGCAGGTACAGGCAGAAAAATGGAAAGATTTTAAGAAAGCGAAGAAAGAATTTTTATTTTTCGACTACCCCAAGTTGGTATAGTTCTTATCGCTTCTCACAATTGTTTTTCAAAAAAGACAGCTGTAGCATTCGGGTTTAGGTAATATGGCGGGATCTCATAAAAATCTTCTTTAGTATATAAGTGTATGGCTGATCGCATGGTGTTAAGCGTATCCAGGCGAATTTTTTCATACCCGCAATCCTTTGCCAATTCAACAGCGCATGTCAGCAGCTTTTTCCCGATTCCTTTTCCCTGGTTTCCAGGTCTCACATACATTCTTTTCAATTCCCCGATGGCATCATCAATCCGCCGGATGCCAACGCAACCCAAAAAAACTCCCTGATCTTCAGCAAGAATAATTCCGCCTTCCGGCAAACCGTACATTGTTTCCAGTTGGTCAAGTTCCCGATCAAACCTCTGAAAACCCAGGTCAATCTTAATGGTGGCTGCATATTCCTGGAACAGGAATTTTGCCGCTTCATAGTCTTCCGCTGTCGTTGCTCTTGGGTATTTAATCATTGGTTAGTTTTTTATTGCAGAGATAAACCCCGGCGAAAATCAATACTGCTGAAATGATCTTGTAGACTTCAAGTTCTTCTTTTAAAAAGATCATGGCAATAACGGTCGCGAATACCGGCTGAGAATAAATGTATGCGCCGGCTACAGACGCGCCAAGTATTTTGATGCCATACACATTAAAGAGATAAGCCAGGAAAGTGCCCCCGATTACGATCAACCCCAGGCATGTATAAGCCGTCGCATCAAAGCTTGCCCAATTGATTGCGGTAAACTCGGTCCATCCGAAGGGAAGCACCATCAAAAACCCAAGCGTAAATACCAGCCTGATCACCTGTACGGGATTGTATTTGAGCATTAAAGGTTTCACCAAAATAAAATAAAACGTGTAAGAGATCGCGTTGATAAGGATTAGCAAATCTCCCAGCAGGACATTGTCACCACTGCCCGTACTCTTCCCGGAACTTATGAGGATAGCTGCTCCTGTGATTCCAAGTCCGAGCCCGATTACTTTCGCCGGGTTCACGCGTTCTTTCAACAATAAGGCGGCAATGATGGTGATCAAAATTGGCGTCGTCAGCATCAATAGTACCGCATGTATCGAATAGGTAAGTGACAATCCTTTTAGAAAAAGCATTTGATTGATCGCGATGCCGGTGAGTGCACAAAGGAAAAATCGTCCAAGGTCTGAGCGTTCAATTTTTGAAGAAGAGGGCTGGAATAAAAACAATAACCAAAAAAGGAGGGTAGATACGCCAACCCGAATTACGTTCATCCCAAACGGCCCCATCAATTGGTTGCCGGTAAGGTATTTTACGGCGCTAAGGTTTATCGCAAAAAACAAATTCGTGGCGAATAATCCAAGGTGGGCTTTACTTCTTGTTGTCACTTATTAATTTGAAGCGCAAAGTTGACGGCTTTACAGGGAATCAACAAATTGGTCTATTTTCTTTTTGTACAGATCCATTTCAAAAGCGGGAAGATTGTAAGGAAAGCTTGCTGCTTCTTCAAGCGCGGAGCTAAGCCTGAAGTTATGTTGTGCGGCAACGAAAAAATACTTTTGTTGATGAAGATAATCGGCAAGATACTCCTGTTCTGGTTGAGCGGGTGTAGGAACCAAGATAGCTTTTTGTCGCAGTTTTATGAGATCCATGACTGTGGTATATCCGCTGCGACTAATGACCCACTCTGCACCGGAAATTGCTTCTGCTAATTTATCGGCGGCCATGTGATTTACAATCTTTAATTGCGGATTTGAGGTCATTGGGGAAAGTTCTTCAAAATCACCAGGCAGTCCCCGAACAAAAATTATCTGCCCGTTATAGCTGCCTATCTGTTTCAACAGGATTTGCTCAAAGATGGTTCTCTGTGGTTCCGGGCCAGAAAGTAAGATCAGAAGGCCGGATTTAACTGGTATTTCTTCTTTGGTAAACCTGGACAGCCCGCCGATATATTGCAAATTTGGTGGTAGTATCTGAGGGTGCGATAACTCACCGGCCATATTGATGGTTCCTTCAAAATCCGGCACCCAACAATGGCTAAATTTCCTGATAAACTTATAATTGATGTTTCGGGCCATGCGTTCCGTGAACGAATTTCCTGTTTTGATCGCCAGTTGGTGTGTGATAAACACTGTGGGAATGAAGGAATGGAAAAGACCGAACCGGTTATCTGAGAAAATGGCTTGAATGTCGAACTGCCTTGCCGCTTTTTTTAGCCACTGGTGTTCCCAGTAGATCGTTGCCAGTACTTTCGGAACCTGGAGTAGTAAAGTGAGCGGAAGCAGTTGCTGATTCTTACTATAGTGAACCCGGTACCCTGGTAGCTCCAGGAACGTAAGTTGTTGAAATTCATGTTGCAACAGCGACTTCACCTTCCCCTCTGCGCCAACAATTACTTTGAAACCCCTTGATTGAAGATGTTGGATCAACGGAATACACCGCGTAGCGTGGCCCAGCCCCCAATCCAGCGGAATTACTAAAACCGCCTTTTCCTTAGAAAACTTGTTAATATTTTTCAAGAACATTGCGGCAATACAATATTTATTAGTGGAAATAGTTTAATTTAGTAATCTCAAGATATGCAACGCTATTTTAAAATCGCTCTATCATTCATGTTAATCACCTCCATTTTATTAACCAGTTGTAGTTCTTCCCGAAAGAATCAATGCGGCTGTCCTAATAAAAAAGGAATGGTTGGTTATTAGTGTAATTGGAAAGCAACAAACTTTAAGTCAATGAATAGAATGAACCGGGATCTGCTGGTATTGTTCAATCAGGAACTCCTAAGTCCCCAGGCCATTGAGCATGAGGTTGAAATGTTGCATGAATTGCTTTTCATCGTCGAAAGACTCGATAACCTGGTTACAGCTCATGAGATCCTGGACCTTAATAAATACAAGGTCATCAATAAAGCGTTGACACTTCGCACAACTATCCACAAGCAGGAGCTTAAACCTTTCGTGTTTCTGAACTGCAAAAACTAATTTTCGTTTTCTCTTTTCCTCTCCCTACTTCAGCTTTTCAAGCGCCGTTTTTAATTTCAACAACATCTCGTCAATTTCGTGAACAAGGCAAGTACCAACACTTAGTCTGTACCAGCTATTTGCCCCGGTAGCCCCAAAAGCCGCAAACGGGACAATTGCAAGTTTAGCTTCATTCAACATATAGGAAGTTACTGCGGCCTGGTCTGCAAGCACAGTTCCATCAGGCTGTTGTTTGCCGGCTAAATTAATTTGAACTGTGAGGTAAATGGCAGCTTGAGGTGCCACCGCATCTACGTCGTGACCTGCCGCTTTCAAGGCCTTGAATCCTTCATAAATACGTACCAGCCGCTCTTGCAAGGCAAACTTGAATTTATCGAAGAAGGCTGTAATGGCTTCTTCTTTCATAAGGTATTTTGCCACCGCATTTTGCTCCGCCATTGGCGCCCAAGCCCCTAGATGACTATTAATTGCTTTCATTTTTTCTATGAGGAAAGATGGACCTAGCGCCCAACCAACTCTTACGCCTGTAGATGCAAATGATTTGCTGATGCCGTCTATATAAATTGTAAACTCCTTCATGGCCGGATTGACAGAGACGGGGTCATGATGTTCAATATCACCATATGTCAGTGTCCAATATATTTGGTCGTAAATCACATATAACTTTTTTGCATTTGCGCCTCTTTTTTTGTTCTCGTCTACGACAAGCGTGCAGATCTTTTCAAGCTCCTCGCGGGTGAAGGTTGTTCCGGTAGGATTTAGGGGTGAACAAAGTGCAAGCAACACCGCCCCATCCAGGTGTGCTTCCAAATCAGCAGCAATGGGCATAAAGTTATTTTCCAGCTTACTTTCAATCACCACATGCTCACCTTCGGTAAAATGAACGTAATGATTGTTATTCCAGCTCGGAACAGCATAGATCACCTTATCTCCTTTATCGACAATCGCACGATAGGCAGTATAGATCAGGGGGCGACCACCAGCAGCAATTAAAATTTCATTGGATTCAAAGCGGAGGCCCTGCCCGCGTTCAATAAAGTTTGCTACAGCCGTGCGTAAGCTTGCGATACCCTCTGCTGGCGGGTAAGTAGTATGATGATCTTGATATGCAGCTATGATCTCAGTTTCCAGCTCCTTCGGGATCGGAAATACTGAGCTGTCGAAATCTCCAATGGTGTAGTTGTAAATCTTATCTCCAAGTCTTATTTTTTCCTTTATGTCTGCCCCCAGCTTTACGATTTCTGAGCCAATGAGGGTTTCCGCGAGTTTACTGAGCTTCGGCGCCATTTTTTTCAATTATATATATTAAAGAGCAAAAGTAACTGGATTCGCTGCGACAGAAAAAAAACCTGCCGAATTGAGTCCGGCAGGTTTTCATTTAGATCGGTGAATTCAAATTTCTACTCCTGTAACGGAGGATATTCTTTGAATAGCGTGAGTGGGTTCGCTTGCGCCAGCTTTTGATAATTCTTCCAGTGGGTATTGAAAAACTGGTTCGTTTTCAGCACAAGTTCTTTTACAAGTGACTCGGCCATTTCAATTCCTTTGAATTCCTGGGCGTCCGGAATTTTGTTTTTTCGCACGATCTCACCTCTTGCTTCCCGCAATCTTTCATTGACCGTGATTTCAAATGGAGAACCGTAACCCTGCTTTTCCTGTGGCGTTCCAAAAATAAAATTTCTTATTTTTTTGAGAGAGTCGGTCATCGCTTTGCCAGACTTGCGTAAACTATCCGCCCCCTTGCCTTCAACATTCTTTAATTGTGCTTCCAGCTTGCTGATGATCTCTTCTGCGTCCGTGAGTCGATCGGTAATTTCGACAACCTTATTAAAACTTGTTTCCAGGCGCTTCAGCGCAGCTCCTTTTGCATCGTAAACTTGTTTTGATGCAGGTACATTTGGATCCGCTTTGACTTCTACCCCGGTTGAATCCATTTCCTTTCCAAGCGAGATCACCAATTTATATTTTCCAGGAAAAGCAGGCATGCCGCCGGCAGGTTCAGGGGAATTCGCTTTCGGCTTTGCTGAGCCCGGCTGGCGAAGACCTTTCGTATCAAACCCCCAAAACGCCCGGTTGAAACCCGTATCCGCTTTTAGTTTAAAGTTGCGAACAGCCTCGTTTTGTTCATTGAAGATCTTTACCGAAACCGAATCTGCTTTTGGTTTCGAAGTATCTCCTTTTAGCGGTGGCTGAATAAAGAAAGAATAAGAAGCACCCCGCCGTTTATTTTCTCCCTCGTAAAGTCCCCAGGTGCTGTAGTCGTAACCCGATTTATTTTTAAACTGTGCCTGATAAGCCACAGGGGCTTCGAAAACCGTGAGTTTTTTATTGCCCAATCCATTTTTACCAGCCGCCAGGTTTCTTAATGGGCGAATATCATCCAATATAAAAAGCGCCCTGCCGAATGTTGCGATGCAAAGATCGGCTTCCCGCTCCTGTATGACCAGGTCATAAGTTGATACAGAAGGATAGCCATTTTTCCATTGTTGAAAACTACCACCGTTGTCGAAGCTCACCCAAAGGCCCTGTTCGGTTCCGGCAAAAATAAGTTCCGGCACTACCGGATCCTGCAGTACGCAGAGCGCATATCCTTTCACTCTTTTGTCGTTGACCATTGACTCCCAGGTCTGTCCAAAGTTTTTGGTTCTGAAAATATAGGGTTTGAAATCGCCGCGGCGGTAGTCGTTACAAACCACGAAAGCCTCTCCTGCGTTATACCGGCTTGCTTTGATCTGCGCTACCCAGGCGCCGACAGGCATACCCGAAATTTTACCCCGAAAATTCGTAAAGGTTTTCCCTCCATCCCTGCTAAGCTGCACGTTACCATCATCGGTGCCAACCCAGATCACATTCTCATCTTTTTGCGAAGGTTCAATAACCAGGATGGTGTTGAAGTTCTCTGCCCCGGTGATGTCAACAGAAAGTCCACCGTTTTCATCTTGTTTTTGCTCCGCTGGATTATTGGTTGTCAAATCGCCGGAGATGATCTCCCAGGTAAATCCTTTGTTAGTGCTTTTATGCAGGAACTGGCTTCCGTAATAAATGGTATTGGGATCTTTTGGAGAAAGCGCAAAAGCTGCATTCCAATTGAAGCGCAACCTGGTTTTAAGGTCGGGCATCGGAGGCTGCAAACTGTTTTGCTCGCCGGTTGCGGTGTTGTAGCGACCCAGTTCACCCTTTTGTGCCATGGCATACACCCAATTGGCATCCTGCGGATCAGGCGCTACATCAAACCCATCACCTCCCCACAAATTGTCCCAGAAATAGTTTTTGATTCCACCATCCATCCAGGTATATGCCGGCCCTCGCCAGCTACCATTATCCTGCATTCCTCCCATGATATGGTAAGGGATTTCATTATCGACATTTATGTGGTAAAACTGCCCAACAGGAAGTTGCTCATCAAATTTCCAGGTGCGGCCACGATCGCGGCTGATACCAATTCCTCCATCATTTCCATCGATGATAAAATTTGGGTTTGTGGGATGGATCCAAAAAGCGTGGTGATCCGGATGAATGCCATAATATGGTATGATGGTTTTAAAAGTTTTACCGCCATCCTCGCTCATGCTGATCGTCTGGTTAATATTATACAGGCGATTCTCGTTCATTGGATCAACCCGAATATCCTGGAAATAAAAAGGGCGATTTGTTACGTCGGTCGCTTTGCTGTTCACAAGCTCCCATTTATCACCTCCATCGTCTGTTTTGTAGAGCCCGTTTTTTGTAGCCTCAATCAGTGCATATATAGTGGCTGGCTGGTTCCCGGAAATGTCGAGCCCGATACGACCATAATCACCTTCCGGCAATCCTTCTTTTTTACCTAGTTTTTTCCAGGTCTTGCCTCCATCGAGTGTGAGGTATAATCCACTTCCCGGCCCACCACTTTTAAAACTATAGGGCGTCCGTCGATGTTGCCACATGTTTGCGATCAGTTTATTAGGATTGGTTGGATCCATAACCATTTCAGCACAGCCGCTGCTGTCGTTCGTATGAAGGATCAGTTTCCACGAGTCTCCGCCATCGGTAGTCTTATAAACTCCTCGCTCGGGATGTTCTGCATATGGATTACCGATAGCCGCAACATAGACGGTATTGGGATTATCGGGATCGATGATAATGCGATGGATGTTCCTGGTTTTTTCGAGTCCCATTAGTTTCCACGTTTTTCCTGCATCTAAACTCTTGTAGACACCCTCTCCCAGGTTGATGGAATTTCGTGGGTTTCCTTCACCGGTACCTGCCCAAACAACTGCAGGGTTCGACTGTTGAAGTGCAACAGCACCAATATTTAGAATGGGCTGTTCATCAAAAACCGGGTTCCAGCTGCTTCCCCCGTTTTCTGTTTTCCAAACGCCGCCGGAAGCTGTACCCAGGTAAATCAGATCGGGGTTGGTGTGTAACGCATCTACGGCAGTAACTCGTCCGCTCATCCCCGCAGGGCCAATGTTCCGGGGCTTAAAATTTCGGAAGTGTTCGGTTGTAATTTTTTGGGCATTGCAAAACAGTACAGTAGCCAGGAGGACCAGCAGGATACAAGATTTTCTCATCAAATGAAGTTTGTTTAAATGAAGGTGCAAAAAAACAGGCAGCTACCCAAAATAGAAGACTGCTTAAATAAAAAGAGCTCCTCAATAGTAGGAGCCCAAAGGGATAGATGATTTATCAAGTTCACTTATTTGCCATATTGTTCGCCGGCTTTTTTAGCCGCTTCAAAATCGAGGATAACCGAATTGATACAATACCTTAAACCGGTTGGTGGAGGCCCATCTTCAAATACGTGACCAAGGTGGGCTTTGCATCTCCCACAATTTACTTCTGTGCGTTGCATTCCGTGCGAGTTATCAGGAGCGTAGATGAGGCTTCCTTTCGTGATTGGTTCAAAAAAACTCGGCCAGCCACAACTGCTTTCGAACTTGCCATTGCTGTTAAACAGCGGGTTACCACAAGCTGCGCAGTAATAAGTGCCAGTATCTTTATGCAAATTGTATTTCCCGGTAAAAGCCCGTTCGGTGCCTTTCTCCCGGGCTATATTATAAACATCTGCCGGCAACGCCTTTTTCCATTCCTCGTCGGACAAATTCAGCTTGGCCGTATCGGTTTTGGAGTAATGGCCAGGTTGGGGTTTCGCTGGGGTCATGATCGTGTCTTTTGTATGGTGTTGATTGGTATTACAACCTGTAAAAAACATTCCTGCTGCCACGAGGATCTGGATTATTCTAGTCATTCCGGAGAAACATTTTAGAGAGAATATAGTTGTTTGTCAAAACCTTGCCAGGTTAATATCTTTCAAAGGTTGGGGAAGATTATTAAACGATTTTTAATGATCCTATATTATATTTGTTTCTTTACCAAAAGGCAAGCGAGCACTATGTTGAATTTAATTCTCTTTGGCCCCCCCGGCAGTGGCAAAGGTACACAAAGTGAAAAACTTATTCGGAAGTACGGACTCAAACACCTGAGTACAGGCGACCTCCTCAGGTCGGAAATTGCCAGCCAAACAGTGCTGGGTTTGGAGGCAAAAAAATTGATGGATCGCGGTCAATTGGTACCTGATGAAGTAGTAATAGGTATGATCAGCTCGGCACTTGAATCTAATCCACAAGCAAAAGGATTTTTATTTGACGGCTTCCCCCGCACTTCTGCCCAGGCTGAAGCGTTGGACCGACTGCTTGAGTTGAAAAATACGGGCATCAATAAAATGATCGCTATGCAGGTGAGTGAGGAAGAACTTGTAAGCCGTTTGTTGAAACGCGGAATGACCAGCGGCAGAAGCGATGATAACAATGAGGGTGTGATCAGGGCGAGGATCGCGGAATATCACAATAAAACTGCGGCAGTTGCAGATTACTATCAGAAATTTGGAAAAGTTGTTTCCGTTAAAGGCGAAGGCAATGTTGATGAAATTTTTGAAGGATTGTGTAAAGAGATCGATGAAGTATTAGTCGCTTAAATTTATTTTATACCATTAATCAAAGCAGGTCTAACGGCCTGCTTTTTTATTTTACGTACATCCTTCGTAGCACACGGCAATTTTACAGAATTCGTTTCCTGCTGAAGAATAATGCTGCTTTTTCGTTTCATTCTGTAGCTTTATAACATATACGATCGCAATGCAGAAATTAGGAAATTATGTTACGGGCGACTGGATCACAGGCGATGGAGAAGGGCAGAAACTATACGATGCAGTAACCGGTGAACATTTTGCAAATGCGACCACCAACGGATTGGATTTTGCTGCCATTACCGACTATGCCCGCAAAGTGGGAAATCCCGCCCTGCGGAAAATGAGCTTTCATGAACGGGGCAGAATGCTAAAGGCGCTCGCTTTCTATCTCCGCGAACACCTCGAGGAATTTTACCAATTAAGCTATCGAACCGGTGCTACAAGGGCCGACAGTTGGGTAGACATTGAAGGCGGTATAGGTAACCTGTTTGCAAACGCCTCACTGCGCCGAAAACTTCCGGATACAACTTTTTGTATCGATGGCGAAAGTCACGATCTTGGAAAAGAACATACGTTCATGGGTACGCATATCCTGGTTCCAAAGGAAGGTGTAGCCATTCATATCAATGCTTTCAACTTCCCCGTTTGGGGGATGTTGGAGAAAATAGCCGTCAATTTGCTTGCTGGTATGCCGGCGATTGTAAAACCTGCCAGTGTTACCTCCTTTCTGACCGAAGCGGTCGTAAAAAAAATTATAGCCTCCGGCATTTTGCCCAATGGTGCGCTGCAATTGCTCTGCGGTAGTGCTGGCGATCTTTTGAGTCATGTTACTTCACAGGATGTTGTCAGCTTTACCGGGTCTGCTGCCACGGGTCTTCTCTTAAAATCAAACCCGGTTATCTTAAAAGAATCCGTTTCATTTACCATGGAAGCGGACAGCCTGAATTGTATGGTGCTTGGCGAAGACGTGGCGCCGGGTATGCCTGAGTGGGATATTTTTGTGAAAGAAGTGCGCCGGGAAATGACGCTTAAGGCAGGCCAGCGTTGTACCGGGGTTCGGAGAATTTTTGTTCCGGAAAATAAAATGGAAGATACCTGGAAAGCCATTT
>JAURWD010000057.1 GCA_030655145.1 Ferruginibacter sp. | reverse complement strand
CAATTAATTGAAAGCGGCAAAAATAATCGTAAATTTTTATTCCAGCGATTTCGCCTGGTTAAACGGCAGGTGACAGGCTGATATAGTGAGCCGCTTTACGCAGATAAATCCTAATTTTAATCATGCCTTTTCAACGAAATTTTACTTACTGCATGGATAAACGAAACTGGAAATATTATTTCCTTCTCTTATCCTTATGTAAAGGTCGGCAAGCATTTTACTAACAGCTTTTTATCCAGGCTGGAATAACTTTCGCCTCTTATTACTAACTTTTATTCGATTGCTTTATGCCGCACTACCATCACCTCGGAGATTTCCCGCGTAAACGACATACACAGTTTCGAAAACCGGACGGAACGCTTTATGCAGAACAATTGTTTTCAACTGAAGGATTCAGTAATGACTCTTCATTGCTCTATCATTTGCATCCACCAACCAGGATCATTCATACAGATGAACCGGTAAACCTGCAACCTCGCATAGCAGAAGATAAGATGTTGCGCCACCGCAGTTTCGAAGGGTTTAATCTAAAACCTGCTGAAGACTATCTGGACAGTCGCCGCCCGGTGCTTGTAAACTCAGATTGTCACATTGTTTTAGCTGTCCCACAAAAAAGTATGGAGCAGTACTTTTATAAAAATGCCGACGCTGATGAAGTGATCTTTATTCATGAAGGGAAGGGCGTGCTGCACAGTATGTATGGTAACCTTGAGTTTGGCTACGGTGACTACCTCGTGGTTCCACGGGGTACAGTATATCAATTGAGTTTTGAGACCACGGCCAACAGGCTGCTCATCATAGAATCGTTTAGCCCTGTCCGTTATCCCAAAAAGTACCTTAGCAAATATGGGCAATTGCTCGAACATTCGCCTTATTGCGAAAGAGATATCCGGCAACCGAAAGATCTGCAGACACATGATGCAGCAGGCGATTTTTTGATCAAAACCAAGAAGCGGGGATTGTTATACGGCATCCACTATGCGAGCCACCCATTTGACGTTGTTGGTTGGGACGGCTGCTGCTATCCATACGCTTTTTCTATTCTTGATTTTGAGCCGATCACGGGCAGGGTACACCAGCCACCACCGGTGCACCAAACTTTCGAAGCAAATAATTTCGTCATTTGCTCCTTTGTTCCGCGCTTGTTTGATTATCATCCTGACGCGATCCCCGCGCCGTACAATCACAGTAACATCGACAGTGATGAAGTTTTATACTACGTGGATGGAGATTTTATGAGTCGCAAACACGTCACCCGCGGGATGATCAACCTTCATCCGGCAGGCATTCCGCACGGTCCGCATCCCGGCGCGGTGCAGAAAAGTATTGGCGCAAAAGACACTAATGAGCTGGCAGTGATGATCGACACATTTCATCCGCTCCAGTTGACGGTTGAAGCATTGGAGATTGAAAATGAAGGCTATGTAATGAGTTGGGCGGAATAGCAAAAGATGGAATTTATTAATTGTTATTAACCCTGTGACCATCAGGCGGTTGTTTCCAAAAAATTGCTATATTGGCTTATAAAATTGAAGTTATATGATAAAATTCCAGGAAATCAAAGTAGGCGATTACTTAATGGCCGGTAACGACGGCGACCCGAAAAGGGGAGAGGTTACTAATTTGAATAGTGATGAAAAGCAGGTTTGTGTAGATACAGGTGACCAGGAATTCTGGTATGAGACCAATCAATTAAGTCCTATTCAATTAGATGAGTCACAACTATTTGCGCTCAAATTTCATAAGGACCTCAATGAAAATGGCAATGTGAAATATTCTAAGGGAGCATTTCGCTTGTTACTGCCTGCTGCAAATGATTTTTCCCGGATGGAGATCTGGTACAGGGATGAAAGAAGGCATATCATGCAACCGATCCCACTTCACCAACTCCAAAATCATTTTTACGAAATGACCAAGGTGCACCTGAACGATGAATCTTTTGGCTAATTAGATTGCATAAAAAAAGCCGGGAATGGATTTCCTGGCTTTTTTTATGTTCAATTGAAAATACTTATTTGATATCTGAAGATTTAAGGTTGATCACCTGGTCAGTGTGGTCAACAATTCCGCTGAAATTAATGTCAACTTTGTTGATCGTATTGATCACGCCCACTTTGGGGGCGTAAAAATTCTGAATATCAGTGGTTAAGGCCGAGGCTGGAAGCGGCAGCCCGCCGACTGTTACAGCGAAAGTGGTCGTTACTTTTATTACATTGGTATAGGCCGTGCCTGCAACCGTTTTCGAAAGTCCTGTTTCACTGATTGTATTATTTACAGTTATATTCATTGCGAACCCGCTTACAGTTACAGGATACGTCTGGCTCCAGGTTTGTCCAACAGCAAGGTTGTCTTTCAGGTAAATGTTTTCCACACTACTGACACCAAGAACTGACGGTAATTTGCGGAAATTGTAGTAGTCGTCACCCGTAATGTTGTAATATTCATTTGGAGTGCCGGCACTGTTGGTAAATACATGGTAAGCCTTTGTACCAACGGTGGAATCGCGGTTGGTAGAGGTGATCGTGTAAGTACTTGTGGTTGAGGTACTGTTGTTTATGAGCTCATAATTCCAGGTACTACCTGCCGAAAGGCTCATGTAAGGGTCAGCAGTAGCTGGAGGCACCGGGACATCATCGTCCTGGCAGGATGCGGCAAATAGCGCAAAAAATAACGTGGGCAATAATAGTTTCTTCATGAGGGGGTGGCGTTTTTATTGTCAAATATCTGTTTTTTTTAGTAATAATTAAATTTATCCACTTATCTTTGCGCTCCAAAAATATGGCTAAGCAGGCACTCATTAAACAAGACGGTACAATTTTAGAAGCACTCAGTAATGCTATGTTCAAAGTTAAATTGGAGAATGGTCACGAGATTTTAGCCACTATTTCCGGAAAAATGAGAATGCATTACATCAGAATTTTGCCAGGGGACAAAGTTGGAGTTGAAATGAGCCCTTATGATCTAACAAGGGGACGGATTATTTTCCGGTACAAATAGCCGGTTTCAAAAGTAGAAAAGCGATTATTAATAATAAAAAGAAACGAAATGAAGGTTAAAGCTTCAATTAAGAAAAGAAGTGTTGATTGCAAGATTGTTAGAAGGAAAGGTGTCTTGTTTGTTATCAACAAAAAAAATCCCCGTTTTAAACAACGCCAGGGATAGAACCAGGTCACTGACCAGCGGCTTAGCCGTTTAATCAATCTACTAAATAACAAATCAACAGAATATGGCTCGTATTGCCGGTATAGATTTACCAAAAAATAAAAGAGGCGAAGTAGGTCTTACCTACATCTTTGGTATTGGTCGTTCAACAGCGCGTTACATTTTAGACAAAGCTACCATCAGCTATGATAAAAAAGTAAACGAATGGAATGATGATGAACAAACTGCCATTCGTAATGTGATCAACAGTGAGTTCAAAACCGAAGGTGCTTTACGCAGTGAGGTACAAATGAATATTAAGCGTTTGCTTGATATCGCTTGCTACCGTGGCTTGCGCCATCGTAAAGGTTTACCATTGCGTGGACAACGTACCCGTACCAACAGTCGTACTCGTAAGGGCAAACGTAAGACGGTAGCCGGTAAGAAGAAAGTTGCTAAAAAATAATTAACTGGTACCAAATAGCAATATTTGGTATCGTTATTATATAGACTTATTGATTTTTGAACAAACGCCGGATCGCTTTATAAGTCAGCAGGAGGGTTAGTTCCATCCCGGTTCCCGGGAATTTTTTCAAAGATTACCTATTTAAATTTATTATGGCAAAAGCACAGGGCGGCAAGGCACAAGGTGGCAAAGCTGCAGCTAAAAAAAGAATTGTAAAAGTTGACAGCTATGGCGACGCACACGTTACAGCGAGCTTCAACAACATCATCATTAGTTTGACCAACAAGACAGGCCAGGTTATTTCATGGTCTAGTGCTGGTAAAATGGGTTTTAAAGGCAGTAAGAAAAATACGCCTTACGCAGCCCAGATGGCCGCTTCAGATGCAGCAAAAGTTGCAATGGATGCAGGTTTGAAAAGAGTTGACGTATTTGTAAAAGGTCCGGGATCAGGTCGTGAAGGTGCTATAAGGGCATTGTCACAATCAGGTATCGAGATCAATATGATCAAAGACGTTACACCATTACCACACAACGGTTGTCGTCCTCCAAAAAAGAGAAGAGTTTAGTTTAAAGTGCCAAATGATGAATGCCGGGTTTCTATTCGGATTCAAAATTTAGCATTCAACATAATTTCAACCGGGTGCATCATTCATTTTAAGATTTTTTAATGATGCATCGTCACTAAAAAATCACATCTATACTATGGCACGTTATACAGGCCCAAAAACAAAGATCTCCCGCATATTCGGGGAGCCTATCACAGGAAACGGTAAATGGTTAACTAAAAACAGTAACCCTCCCGGCATGCACGGTGCAAACCGTAAACGTAAAACTTTAGGCGAATACGCTTTACAGTTACGTGAGAAGCAAAAAGCGAAATACACTTATGGTTTGCTGGAAAAACAATTCCGCAAAACATTTGATGAAGCTTCAAGACGCAAAGGAGTTACCGGTGAAAACCTTATCAAATTATTAGAAGCCCGTTTGGATAACACAGTTTTCCGCATGGGTATTGCACCTAGCCGCCAGGCTGCACGCCAGTTAGTTAGTCACAAGCACATCACTGTAAATGGTGAAGTTGTAAACGTTCCATCTTATTCTTTGAAGCCAGGTGAAACCATTGGTTTGAAAAATAAGAGTGCGGTGAACGCCTCCATTACCGGGAATGTTCGCGGTAAAAACGCGAAGTTTAACTGGATCGATTTCAGTGAAACAGAATTGAAAGGTACGTTCATTGCTTACCCTGAAAGAGAAAGTGTTCCCGAGAACATTAAGGAGCAACTGATCGTGGAATTGTACAGCAAGTAATATTGGTAATGGTGCCTGGTTGTTTCAACCAGGTTCATTTATGCCAGCTGCTGAATGCTGAAACAGTACAAGTGAGTGACACAACAATGACGAGCCCCGGATCCGCTGCCCGTCGAAAATTTTAAACATTTAAACAACAAAATACAAATGGCAATTTTAAATTTTGTTAAGCCCGATAAAATTGTTCTTCAGAAAGCAAATGACTTTGAAGCACAGTTCGAATTTCGGCCCCTTGAGCCGGGTTATGGTGTAACAATTGGTAACGCTTTACGCCGTGTATTACTGAATTCATTGGAAGGTTATGCGATCATTGGTATTAACATTGTTGGTGCTGACCACGAGTTTGCAACCATCAAGGGTATCACTGAAGATGTAACTGAAATCATTTTGAACCTAAAGCAAGTTCGCTTTAAAAAGAAAGTTGATCATGAGATTGGGGTAGAGAAAGTAACGCTTTCTATTAAAAACAAAACAGAATTCACTGCCGGCATGATCGGTGAGGCCACTTCGTCTTTTGAAGTAATGAATCCTGAACTTATCCTTTGTGTAATGGATAGCAGCGCGAAGCTGGATATCGAGATCACTATCGGAAAAGGTCGTGGTTATGTTCCTGCAGAAGATAATAAAGAAAAAAATTCTCATTTTGGATACATCGCCGTTGATGCGATCTACACCCCGATCAAGAATGTAAAATACACGATCGAAAATACGCGTGTTGAACAACGTACGGATTTCGAAAAGCTGATCATGGAAGTGGTAACCGATGGTACCATTCACCCGGAAGAAGCTGTTAAACAAGCAAGCCGCATCCTTATACAGCATTTGATGATCATCACTGATGAGAACATCACTTTTGATACAAAAGAAGATAAGAAGGAAGACCTGGTTGATGAACAAACATTACAACTGCGCAAGGTTTTGAAAACACCATTGGAAGACCTCGATCTTTCAGTACGTGCCTTCAACTGCCTGAAAGCAGCTAAGATCAATTCATTAAGCGAACTGGTTCAGTACGAGCAGGAAGACCTGATGAAATTCAGAAACTTTGGCCAAAAATCACTGAGCGAAATTGAACAGGTGTTGAATGAAAGAGGTTTAGGTTTTGGAATGGATCTCAGCAAGCTGAAACTGGATGACGAATAATTATTAATTAGCTAATTAGCCAATGTGCTAATTTGCTAAGCTGGATCCAAAGAATAAAAATATGCAACCTGGATTTAGCGCATTAACAAATCAGCATATTTGCACATTTATAAATAGTACTCTACAAATCCTGACACGGTGTAGGGGAATTAAAAACAACATGTCATGCGTCACGGAAACAAAAACAACAATTTAAGCAGGACCGCTTCACACCGGAAGGCCCTGTTGATGAACCTGGGTTGCCAGTTGATCACTAACAAAAGAATCACTACAACCCTGGCTAAAGCAAAAGCTTTACGCACTTACATCGAGCCGCTGATCACCAAAACGAAAGCGAACGAAACTAAGGAGTCAATTATGCACAATCACCGTATTGTGTTCAGTTATCTTAATGATAAAGAAGCTGTAAAAGAATTATTTACAGTTGTAGCTCCAAAAGTTGCAAGTCGCCCGGGTGGTTACACTCGTATTATCAAATTAGGTCAAAGAACTGGTGATGCTGCAGAAGTAGCAATGATCGAGCTCGTTGATTTTAACGAGATCTACGGTAAAGGTGTTGCAAAAGCAGCAGAAGCTGAACCGGTTAAAAAGACAAGACGTAGTGGTGGAGCTAAAAAGAAAACAGCAGATACTTCAACAGTTGAAGAAGCAGTAGAAGTAAAACCTGAAGAAACTCCGGGTACGGAAGAAACTAAAGCATAGTTTGATACCATCGTTTTATATAAGCTCCGATATTCGTATCGGAGCTTTTTTTTGACCTTTCGGTTTTGATGTCCCTCAATGGGAGGTGTTAAGCCTCGCGTAAAGGGCATGTGAAAAAGTTATTTGTTCATTCAATCATTGAATTCTTTTCTTTGCAAAATTTCTCTCGAATATGGCAGCTAAGCAAAAAGTGAAAGCAATTTTATTATTAGCAGACGGAACTGTCTTTGAAGGGCATGCGTTTGGTAAGATCGGAACCACCACAGGTGAGTTGTGTTTCAATACGGGCATGACTGGTTACCAGGAAGTTTTTACCGACCCAAGTTATTATGGACAGGTGCTCATTATGAACAATGTACATGTCGGAAATTATGGTGTGAAAGATGAGGACGTAGAAAGCGATAGCGTTAAAGTGAAGGGTGTAATTGGCAGAAATCTCGAAGAACAATATTCCCGTTTTGAAGCGGATGGTTCGTTGCAGGCATATTTTGAAAAACAACAGCTGGTGGCGATAGATGATGTGGACACCAGGGCATTGGTTGCCCATGTACGCACCCAGGGTGCGATGAATTGCGTTATTTCTTCGGAGAATACAGATATTAGCTCATTACGGGAAACGCTTGAAAAAGTGCCTTCAATGGATGGACTGGAATTAGCTTCGGTTGTGTCAACAGAAGAGCCTTATTTCCTCGGAGATCCAAACAGCGAGATCCGTGTTGCTGTCCTGGATTATGGTATAAAGAAAAATATCTTGAACTGTTTGACCGAAAGAGGAGCCTATGTAAAAGTACATAGCGCTAAAACCGGATTTGAGGAATTACAGGCGTTTAAGCCAAACGGTTACTTTATCAGCAACGGCCCCGGCGATCCTGCTCCAATGGACTATGCAGTGTCAACCGTTAAGCAGATACTGGAAGCTGAGATACCCTTATTCGGAATTTGCCTTGGTCACCAGCTGCTGGCGTTGGCAAACGATATTCCAACATTTAAAATGCATCACGGGCACCGTGGCCTGAACCACCCGGTAAAAAATATCATTAGTGGAAAAAGCGAGATCACCACGCAGAACCACGGCTTTGGCGTTGATCCCGCAGCTGTCCGGGCTTCCGACAAAGTGGAGATCACCCATGTTAACCTGAATGATGATTCCATCGAAGGGATCAGGGTAAAAAACAAGCCGGCATTTTCGGTTCAGTATCATCCGGAAGCTACGCCTGGCCCTCATGACAGCCGGTATTTATTTGATGAGTTTCTGGCGATGATAAAAGCGCCGGTCGCTAATTAGGAAAGCCGCTGGATTCATCTTTCAGCAGTTAAGGTTATTATACAATCATTTTTTAAATGCCACTTCGGCTCTCGGGAATGAAAATAGCAATCATCAACGGACCAAACCTTAACCTCCTCGGTACACGGGAGCCGGAAATTTATGGTAGTCGTAATTTCGATCAGTATCTCGAAGAATTGAAGGCTAGCTTCCCTGCAATAACGTTTAGCTATTTTCAGAGTAATGTTGAGGGTGAGCTGGTGACGGAGATACAACAACAAGGTTTTTCTGCTGATGGCATCATTATTAACCCGGGCGGCTATACGCACACCTCTGTCGCCATCGGCGACGCAATTGCTGCCGTCACTTCACCGGTTGTGGAAGTGCACATTTCTAATATTTTTGGCAGAGAAGATTTTCGGAAGATCTCCCATGTTTCAGCAAAATGTAAAGGAGTGATCAGCGGCCTTGGCTTGAAAGGCTACGAATTAGCGATCGCTTACTTTCAGCAGTAATTTTTTTAACTGGCTGTGAAAAAACAAAGAGCCCCCGACCAAGGGAGCTCCTGTTATCCAAACAATCCATAAAAACAAAAATCTTACTGTTAGCACACGACTTTTGCGTAAAGGACCGTACAATCTTAAAACCGGGGACAGCGCACAGCTTCTTTGCTGGTATTATCCCGCTTCAAATATTTTTGATAAGAAATTCCAAGTTCAAATCCCCCTTTCCCGCTACTCGCTGAACTGAGTTGAGAGATGTTCGCATCATAACTAACGGAGATGGCTAAGGGCTTCACCTCAAGTTTGGCAACCGGCACCAAGGCGTCTTTAAATCGCATAAAGCCCCCTGCATGTATGAAATAACGCGGATCTTCTGTATCGTCAAGCTGGTAGCTGAGCATTGCACCACCGATCAATTCTGAATAGCTTCCTTGTTTTGAGTAGTCAGTGTGAATGGTTATTGAGGTGAAGTCTGTGGCGGCCATTTTCGCGCCAACCGATGCAACCCATTTTGGTGTCATCTCCAGGTTCGTGTTTCCGTAAAAAGATGCCTTCGCGGTTTTGTTGAAATGATGATAAGCGAGACCGGCAAACAAATTATTTTCGGCATCTGGTCCAAGCTGAGTATTAAAACTGATACCAGCAGTGCCATCAAAATAACTGTAAGAACTGTTAGCAAAAGTTTCGCCGTCAGCGAGATTACCATTGTAAGCGGTACCATCGAACTGGCTGTTTGTGGTGACCTTGCTGCGATCAAGTTTTCTTTGAACGATACCCCCCATAAAACCAAGAGAGAGATACATGTTGCGGTCAGCGCTTAAAGACTTATGATAGTTTAAAGCTGGTTGAATGTGTGTCGCCGTCATGGCAATCGTTCCGGCTTTGTCGTAGAGTACCTGCGCGCCAATCGTTAGGAAGTCGGCTGATTTACCAACGCCTAATTTGACTTCTCCGTTTAGGGATGTTGTTTGATAAGGAACAGTTACGGATTGCCACTGAGTTCTATGAACAGTTTGTAAACGAAAATCACCGGAGAAAATTCCAGCCAAAGCAGGATTGCGTAGGAGGGGAGCTTCAAAAAATTGGGAGAAATGAATGTCCTGGGCTTGAGCCTGAAAGCTAAGGGTAAACAGTATGCCACACAAAAGTTTGTGTAGGGTATTTTTCATGGGGTTGGATTTTGTAAGTCCGTTTCAGGTGTCTGGTTATTAAACGAGCCTGAGGTAGTTTTATTACATTTCACCGTTAACTTTTATTCACATTTTAAGAAGCCTGAACTCTTTTTTGAAGATACTTTTTAACACGGTAATGTATCCTGTTATGAGAATATTTTGAGCTGAACCTTCATCAACAAAACAAAAGCCAGCTCCCCAGCTGGCTTCGTTCACGATTAACAAAAAACAAAAAGCTTTTAATTGATCAGCGCAACATTTCCCTTCAGTGGAAGAATGCTGTTATTATCACAAATGATATCGATCATGTATACGAAAACGTCAGCAGGCAATTTTACACCTTTGAAGGTGCCATCCCAGCCGGCTGCCTGGTCGTTTGCATTGGTACCACTTCTTTCGAAAATGAGTTCTCCCCAACGATTAAAAATGCGCATCGACTTCACCTTGAATAGCCCCGTACCCCGTGGGTAGAAGACGTCATTGGCACCATCATTATTTGGCGAAAAAGTATTTGGTATAAAAACATTGGTTCCGTTACAAATTACAAACACACTCACGCGGTCGCGGGTCATACAACCACCCCGGTTTTTTACTTCAACCGTATATTCGGTATTACTGTTGGGTTTTACGCTGATTGCCGGGTAATTATTTCGGAAAATCGCACCGGTAGGTGACCAGGTCACTTCTGTTACATCGGTAGAAACAGTGGGAATCAGGTCTGTGGTTTGTCCGATATTGATAGTCTGGTCTGCACCTGCATACACTGTAGGTATTGGATAGACTTTTACCGGAACGAAACCTGTATCCCGGAAACAACCCTTGTAGTCGGTCCCGATTACCCGGTAGGTAATAGTAGTATCAGGCTTCGCATTTGGGTTAGAAATGACATCGTTACTAAGCCCCATAGAGGGACTCCATTCATAGCGATCTGCGCCTATTGCAAAGAGCTTCAGGTTCTGCCCTTTACACAAGGTATCTGCTTTGGTGACCGCGATCTTAAAGGGGTATTTCACTTTCACAATAACTGTATCGTTGGCAGAACAGCCTTCGCCGGAGGTTCCTTTTACGATATAATGGGTTACACTGTCCGGCGTTGCAACGGGGGAGGCGCAATTCGTACAGCTCAGGCCGGGTGCGGTGTTCCACCTATACTCCTGGGCTCCTGTTACCTGCAGGGTGACGCCAATATTTTTACAGATCACGGTATCTGGTCCCGCATTCACTAAAGGAATGAGGTGCGCCACCACCTTTTCATTAACCGTATCGATACATCCGCTACTGTTCGCAACCGTTAGTAGAACATCATAATTGCCGGACTGCTTAAAAAGTTGCGCGGCGGGGTTTTGTAGCGTTGCTGTTTGTCCATTTCCAAAATTCCAGCTCCAGGTAACAGCGGAACTGTCTGGCGCTGAGAGAGCGCCTTTAAACGTTACCGTTAGTGGTGTACATCCGTTGCCGGTTTTTGAAAGGGTGGCCTGCGGCGATGCAACAATTTTGACTGGCCGCGTGGACTTCACCGAGTCGACACATCCATTCTTCGTAGTGACAGTCAACCTCGGGTAATGAAGACCGGTAGTTGCATAGTTGTGATCCGGGTTCCGTAGAGTGGAGGTTGTTCCATCCCCAAAATCCCATCGGTAATTTGTTACCAGGTCATTTGAGATCGAAGAGTCGCCGAAACTTACGTTGCCTGCATCGCATAACACCATTGCTGGAAATTTGATACCTGCAATGATGCCGCTAACAAGGAGCGTGTCTCTACCGGAGATGGGTACCTGGCAACCATTGGGATCAACAAGGATCATTTTTGGCACATAGCTTCCCTGGTTTTTATAAGTATAAGAAAGAATAGAGTCCGTTGTGACACTCGTAACTCCATTATTGAAATCCCAGATAAACGAAGTCCGGTCCTTGGTCTTTGCTGAAAAATTTACCGTGACCGGGTAGCATCCTGCAAGGGGATTATAGCTAAAGGTCCCGGTTGGGCCGTTGATCTGGATATTCTTTTTTCGAATCTCGGTGCAGCCCCCCTTTCCTTTAATGGTGAGGGTAATCGTGTAAATCCCTGGATAGTTATAGAAATGTGATGGATCAGCAATGGCGGCTGAACTGCCATCTCCAAAATCCCAGGTCTGCGAAACAGCATTTTCCGATAAATTGGTGAACTGTACTATGAGTGGAGGACAGGTGCTAAAAGAGTCGCTCATGCTAAAATTTGCAACCGTCGCCGTGATCTGCAGATAATCGGATTTCAAGATCGAATCCATGCAACCGTATTGATCAGTAATGACCAGTTTGACGCTATACTTGCCTTCATCGAGGTAGGTGTGCATCGGGCTTTGGGCTGTTGAGCTGGTGCCGTCTCCAAACGCCCAGGCATATTGGAGCCTGGGGCCGGTGGATTGATTGATAAATTGAACCGGTTTACCCGGACATCCTAAAGTGTCGGCTGAGAATTTCGCCAGCGGCTTCGAAATGATCAATGCTGTTTCGAGTTTAATACTGTCAACGCAGCCCGCGTTGTCGGTAACGGTGAGTCCAACTTTATAGATGCCTGGACTGGCGTATGTATGTTGCGAATTGCCGGCTGCGGAATTTTCGAGGTTACCATCCGCGTAATTCCATGTCCAGCTAACGATCTGGTGAGTTCCGTCAGTTTGGGAACTGTCGTTGAAGAATACGGTATTATTGAGGCAGGTGCCGGGTACCGATGGAGCGAATTTAGCCGTTGGCCCGTTTACAGTTATCCTTTGTGATTTCATCACGGTGTCCTTGCATCCCAGCACGTTTGTAGTAACCAGTTGAACGTTGAAAATGCCCGCAGTTTTGTACGTATGGCTTGCGCTGTTCATTATTGAATCAACGATTGTTCCGTCTCCGAAATCCCACCTGAAATTACTAATCTCAGTAAGACTCAGGTTCGTTGTAAATTTCGCCTGCGCCCCTTTACACAACAAGTTTTCCGTACTTGTGAAATCTGGATCTACGTCCACTACCTGTACCATTTTTTTACTCGAATAATCACAGCCGGTTTGGTGATTTAGTACAACCAGCGTTACGCGATAATCTCCTGGTACTCTGTAGGTGTGGATCGGATTTCGTTCGTTAGATGTGTTGCCATCGCCAAAGTCCCAGGCCCACTCGTCGGCACCAATCGATTGATCAGTGAACTGGCGTTGTAATGGAGTGGCGCAATTAGAAGTGATCGCAAACCTTGCGATCGGTGGCTTAATGTGCATGTACTCCTGGTAAATGACCGTATCTGAACAGCCTGAATTCCAAACGACCAGGCGCACATCAAAGTAACCGGTGTCGTTATACGCGTGAACTGGATTCCTGGCAGTAGAAAAAGATCCGTCACCGAAGTCCCATCTCCATTTGACTGGCACTCCTGAGCTCTCATCTGTAAAAGCAATATCCATCCGGGCACAGGCATCTCTTGGTGAGGCGCTGAATTTAGCTTCCGGTCTTGAGTTTACAAAAATTGCATTTTCGAGAACGGTAGTGTCTGCACAACCCGAAGCTGTGGTCAATACAAGTTTGACGGTATACACTCCTGGCGTTGAGTAGATGTGTGTGGGCTTGGACGAATGTGCCACGGTTCCGTCGCCAAAATGCCACTCATAACCAACAACAGAGTCTACGCTGGTAATTGCAGCCGAGAATGACTTGAAAAAAGGAGCACAACCACTATCAGGCGTATTTTGAACCGAGGCGGTTGGAGGACTTATTTTAATGTATGCAGGTTTTTGCAAAGTGTCGCTACACCCATTTGCACCCGTTGCGATTAATTGAACAGGATGGTCACCAGCCAGTATGTAAGTTTGAGTAGGATTGGTGAGGATAGAGCTGACGCCTGATTGGAAATCCCATTCATAACTGGCTGCCCCGAACGACTGGTTGAGAAAGTTTACCGTAAAAGGCGCTGCACAGTTAGTACTG
>JAURWD010000041.1 GCA_030655145.1 Ferruginibacter sp. | reverse complement strand
AAATTTCCGGGCTTCACCCAGGAGCTGACACAACTTTCAGTAATTATTTAACAGATAAAACTCAGCAGCATTTTTGCTCTTATTTATCTTTACAAAAATTGACGCATGAAACTTTCGACTAAAATAGCTCTCGGACTTTGTATCCTTGTTACGGCAAGTGTGATCTTGCAACTGACAAAACGCACGCGGACAACCCGCATGCTTAGCCAGATTTCTGATGAAGGCTATGAGACAGCTCATGATATCTTATTCCCAGGTCAAAAGATCGGGAC
Source organism: Ferruginibacter sp. (assembly GCA_030655145.1). Lineage (GTDB taxonomy): Bacteria > Bacteroidota > Bacteroidia > Chitinophagales > Chitinophagaceae > Ferruginibacter. Next base: position 10,974 of record JAURWD010000041.1, on the reverse strand, counting down.
CAGGGCACTTCATTATGGCCCAGTAATTCCAAATTAATTGCATCGGCGATCAATTTGCTGATTTTAAATCTTTTCCCCTCCTGGGTTTTACTCTATACATCCAGGCAACATAATTCATTTCCTCGCGCAGAAACTGCGCTTCGATTCTCTTGTAATGTTGGTGTTTTGATGAAAAAAATGCACAACCTGGCTGCCCCGCCGGGTATTTCAGCGTTTTTATTAGTGGCATATCGTTGGTTGCGTTGTAGGTGTATTATTTAATTTAAACACCTTACAAATGAAAAACGATAAACAAACAAAACCTGTGAAAAGCGAGGGAGTGGCTTCGACAAAAAAAGCTGCTCAAAAAAAATCCGGAGCTACAGCTGCTTCTATGGACCTACCCACTGCAACAAGTAAGGCTCGCGCCAGGAATGGTCGCAGTCTTCCAAATGAAGGCACCATCAATTCATATGAAGAGGATGTTACGTCTGCGTCTTAACTAATATTTCTGCCAGTTTAGAAAAACTCATTCGCAACTGAACTGGCCTATTTCGAACCAATTTTTTCAACTTAAATATTCAATCGATGAAAAACTTATTTATTGTCGCGGTTATCGCAAGCTTCTTTGGTGTCGCCTGTGGCGGGAAAGGCAGTTATGAAATGGAAACATTTTACAGTAACAGTCAAAACAATGGTGATACCACTATGGTTGGCGAAAAAGACAACATTTCAGCTGACTCAGACTCTACTGCATTTCTAAAAGCCCAGGAAAAATTCACCTCTCGGCAGAATGACAAAAGTGATAAAGGAGTGCCGGTAAAATTTACGCTGAGAAATCATGAAGGTGTCATCGTTACCCAGCCGGGGCAGCAACAAACGCGGGAAGAAGAAAAGCGCATGTACCCGAATCAAAAACCCTAGTTCGTTTCACTGTTCAGAGCCGGCCATTAGTTTCTTTTTAGCCTGCTTTATGCTGTAGTTCACCAGGAAGACACCAGAAAGGGTGACGAGGGCTCCCCAAAGAATATTCATGGTCAGGTGCTCATTTAACAACAGGGCCGCAGTAAGCATTGCCACCAACGGGTTAAAGTAAGCATACAATGAAGAAACTGCAGGCGATAGTTTTTTCATGGAATAGATGAATGCAACGAAACTTAGTAATGAACCGCCTAAAACGAGATAGACAATCACAAGCCAGGCCTTTAGTGAAAACGTAGTTATTGGTATGATTGGTTGTGTGCCATAGGCAACAATAAAGAGTACGCCCGAACTGATGAGCATCTGCCAGCCGGTTCCATAATACGGATTGATCTTAAGTTTATTTTTTGCGATGAAAATTGTCCCTACGCTCCAGGAAAGCATGGCCAGGACAGAAAGAAAAATTCCCAATAAGAAACCGGCAGAGCGATGGGCGAAGGCGCTCTCATAAAAAACAATCCCGATCCCGGCAATTCCAATCAATAAGCCAGCAAAAGTAAGCAGGGTCATATTCCTGTTACGGTAAAAAACTCTTTCAATGATGACGACGCTGAGTGGGTACAGTGCACCGATCAAGGCACTCAACCCGGTTGGAATGTAAAGAAGACTCCAGGTACTTAGGCCATTTGCAAATACAAACATTAGGATGGACAGCACGATCAGCCAGGAAAACTGGCGACGGGTGGGAAGTGCCATTCCTTTGAAAAAGATAAAATAAGTAACGAAACAAATCCCGCCCAGAAATTGGCGGATCGATGCCATCTGCAAGGGTGGCATTTCGGTTACACCTATCTTACTAGCTACCCACGTAGTTCCCCAAACCACGCTGGTGATGCCCAACGCAAAATAGCCGCCTGCCTTTCCTTTCGGAAAAATATCGCTGCTGCGCATATGAGCGTAATTAGTGCTTAAAGTGCCTGAGGGAGGTGATCACCATGGCCAGGCCATTTTGAACGCAATACTCAATGGAATCTGTGTCGCGGATCGATCCGCCCGGCTGTATAAATGCGGTGATACCTGCACTATGGGCAATTTTAACGCAATCATCAAAAGGAAAGAAAGCATCACTTGCGAGGCAGGCGCCAGTTAGATCAAATTTAAATTGATTGGCTTTTTCAATCGACTGGCGCAACGAATCGATCCTGGAAGTTTGACCGCAGCCCTTACCTACCAGTTGCTTGTCTTTCACCAACGCGATTGCATTACTCTTTAAATGTTTGCCGATGATATTAGCAAAAATGAGGTTTTGTTTTTCCGAAGCTGTTGTCTCCCGGCCGCCGGCTTCTTTCCATTCCTGGTAATTGCCGGAGTCCGCACCCTGAACCAACACCCCATCTAAAACCGATTTGTATTGTTCCGTTTTTACGGGGAGTTCTTTTAACTGCAATAAGATCCGGTTTTTCTTTGAGCGCAAAACAGCAAGTGCATCTTCAGCGAAAGACGGTGCAATCAACACTTCAAAGAAAATATCATTGATCGCTTCAGCCGTCGCCTTATCTATTGTACCGTTGCAAATAAGCACGCCGCCAAAGGCACTTTCAGGATCTCCCGCCAGGGCATTATCCCAGGCTTCCTTAACGGTTGCACGTTGCGCAACACCGCAAACATTTGTGTGCTTAATGATCGCAAACACCACTCCTTCTTCTTCAGACTTTTTAAAGTCGCTGATCAATTGCACTGCGGCGTCTACATCAACCAGGTTGTTATAAGATAATTCTTTACCATTCAACTGGTCGAAGATCTTTGTTAGATCGCCATAGAATACACCAGATTGATGCGGGTTTTCACCATAGCGCATGGCTTTCGGATTGGTCACCGATTCCAGGAAGAACAACGCATCCGAAGGATTAAAATATTTCGCGATGGCTACATCGTAATGCGCCACGACTTCAAAGGCCAGGGCAGCAAATGATCTTCTTTGATCGATATCGGAATGACCATCCTGGGAGATCAATAATTTTTCCAGAGCTGCATATTCTTTTTTTGCAGACACCACCAATACATCCTTAAAATTTTTAGCTGCAGCCCTTATCATCGAGGGCCCACCCACGTCAATTTTTTCTATAACCAGTTTTTGTTTCTCAGCTTCCGTGCCTTTGAAATCACCGGCATTTACACTGTTCAATGTTTCTTCAAATGGATAAAGGTCCACGATCACCAGATCAAGTTCTGGGATCTTGTATTGAGCCATTTCGCTGATGTCTGTTTCATTATCCCTTCTTCCTAAAATTCCACCAAACACGGATGGATGCAAGGTCTTAACCCGGCCGCCAAGAATGGACGGATAGGTTGTCAACGATTCGACCGGAACACAGGGCACGTTCAGTCCTTCGATAAATGTTTGAGTTCCGCCGGTGGAATAAATCACCACGCCCAGTTTATGGAGTTCGCGAATGATGTTTTCGAGGCCGTCTTTGTAGAATACGGAAATGAGCGCTGACGTGATTTTTTTTTGCATGGTGTTTTATTGAAGTGGTGGGTTGTCCTTCGGTGAGCGTGCTGCGATTTTGATCAAACACTACAGTTGCAAGTCGAGATGCGAAGTAATCATTGATCCTGTTTTACATCTAGCACAAAGGCACCCATTTCAGGAACTGAATAAGAGCGCAAATGTAATTCTTCGCATTCTTTCTGCCATTTACCAATTTTCCACAAACTATTAGACGCATCAAAAACATATTGCCTGCAATTAAAAATGTCTGCCAGGTCTTTTATGCGTGCATTGCTTCCCCGGGAAAGAACAATCACATCAAGGTCAATTTTTGTACGCTGCTTTTTAAAACGCCGGGGTTTGGCAAGCTGAAGCAGGCGCACCTGCCGAAATTGTATGAAAGAGCCCTTCGAAGGTTGTAACTCGACGGGTTGGGATAATTGCATTGCCACCCGTGCTGGTTTCAGGTGAAAGTTTTGCAACATTCCTTTTTGAAGCAATATGGTATCCCCCACGAACCGATAGTTGCGCCCACTGATGAGGTCCATTGCGGAATGCTGGGGCACATTGTAGATGATGATCTTTTGTTGCTCCAGGCTATCCCATGCGAACTGGCTATGCAATACATTGAAACCAACCAAGCTCGCAAGTGCAATTTTTAAAGCTCCTTTGTGTTTTGTCATAAGCCAAGTACTTATAGCAATTACTACAAAATATAACAGGCCTGTTGAGACTGGTGATGAGGGTATGCCGTCCCAAACCGCGAATGGAAACTTGTTGAACCAGGTAATGGTTCCATTCATGACGCTCAACAACAAGGCAACAGATTTTCCGATCAAGTCACCTAAAAAAGGTACACTCGCCAGGCATACAAGGGCTATTTCACCATAAAGGATGAGGCTCGATAACGGGACCGCAAACAGGTTGGTGAGTAGAAAAAGGTTTGGGAATTGATGGAAATAAAAGATGCATACCGGGAAGGTGAGCACCTGCGCCGCTAGGGAAATCGCTGCTAGTTTCCACGCACCGTCCAACAATTTCGTGGAGAAATAAAACCAGTTGTAGATTGGCTTCTGAAAAACAATGATGCCAACCACAGCGAGGTAGGAGAGTTGAAACCCGACATCCCAAAGAAAAAATGGATTGTAACAAAGCATGACAAATGCAGAAGCCGCTAACGAATTGTAAATGGAAGATTTTTTATCTACGGCGCTGCCGATGCAGATAAAGGTGAACATGACCGCGGCGCGTACCACCGACGCGGAAGCCCCTGTTAAAAGTGAGAATGTCCACAGGCAGGCAAGAATTAACAACACCTGTAATGCTTTGGATCGCCGAACAAGTGGTAGCCGTTTAAATATCCAGACCAACAACACATAGATCAACCCGAGATGCATACCCGAGATGGCGATGATGTGAACCACACCTGTGTTGCTATAAGCTTGCACCAGGTCTTTATCCAGGTCGTTCGTGTACCCGATCAACAAGGCCTGCGCAATCCCTTGTTCGTCTTTTCCTTCAATCTTAGTTTGTAGGATGTCCAGAATTTTTTTCCTGGTAGAGATGAGGAACTCACCAATTGGATTCGCATGATTGATCTTCATCGATTTCCAATTGCCCTGCTTCAAAAAAACATTGTGAAAGATCTGTTGAAAGCCAGCATAACGTTCATAATTAAACGCACCGGGATTCCCGCTGTTTTTAATTCGTTGAGAGGGTTTGCTAATAAGGATCACATCCCCGTAGTTAATCCTAAGCGGCAGGCTATCTTTAGAAAAATATAGCAGGATCTTACCGGTACAATTGACCACTTTTCGGTCAGCAATTACTGCTTCAACAACCGCCTCGGCTTTGTAAGATTTTGGTTTTTCAACCAGGGCTTCATTGATCCTCACAACTAGATAAGCACTATCCCGGTATCGATTTCCGAACCAGGTATCGCGATGCCGGATATCCTTCTGCCAGGTGAGCAACATGGCAACTATTACCAGCACGAGATTTACAAGCAGGCCGCGAAAGGCATGTACCTGAAATTTTCTCGCCAGGGAAAAAAAGTACAAACACAACGAAAAGCAAAGGGCTAAGATCAGCGAAAAGAGGAGTGACTTGAATTCAAAAGTAATATTCCATTGCAACAAAATCCCGATCACGACCGGTACCAGCAAACGCAGAAAAGGCGTTCTCTTCCAGGGTGCGATCGGGTGTTGTTGCATACCCGTAAAGTAAGCAGCCACTTAAGATAAATGTCAGCTTAAATAAACAGTCGAAAACAAGAAAAACACAGACTTGAATGAAGGATGGAAATGTTAACCGCTTTATTGCCGTTGTAAAATGTAAAGCTCGGCCCTGGAGTTACGGGCTTTTTCCCAGGGGTTGCGACCTGCATTGATTGGTCTTGAATCACTGAAGCTTTTGATCTCTTCAATCCGCGAACGGGCAATACGTCGCGTCAATAAATATCTTTTTACAATGTCTGCCCGTTCCCTGGCAAGTTGCTCGCAGAGCATTTGAACGCCTTCTTCTTTATAGGCATGACCTTCAATTGCAAGTTTCAGGGTTGGATCATTGCGGAGAATATTAACTACGCTGTCCAGAACTTTATAGGTGCCGGCATACAAAGCTGAGAGGCCTGGCTCAAAGGGAGCAATGATGGCATTTTTATTTGGGCAACCATTCAGAAGGGGGTAACCATATTCCTCCGGACAATTATCTATGTCATCAGCAATCCCATCTTCATCCCTATCAAGAATTACAACAGGAGGCGGTGGTATTGGAAAATTTAATTCGATCTCCGCGGTGCAATTAAAATCAACGGGCTCCTTTTTGTTTTTACGCAGGATGGAACGCGCTTTACTTTTTCCTACGAAACGCAACAGGCGGGCACTATCTATACCCCTGCCGAGTACATAAGTTTTTACCGCAAGCGCCCTGTTGTAAGAGAGCCAGTAACAAATATTGTCATTGCCTTCATCCAGGTAGGAATAACCATCGATTGAAAAAGTGATTGAATCGTTGTCGAGAAGCACCTCCGCAACACTGTCCATGATCCGAAAGGTGGAAGCGAAATTCAGTGACGATTGTTTGTACTCAAACGGCACAACAACAGTAACATCAATTGTCTTCGGAAGCGTGTCCAGTTGTTTTGCTTTATCATCAACCAAAAAAAGCACTTGCTGATTGCTCACTGAACCATCGTGAAACGTAGTAGCATTTCCGGTGCCGCAATAAAAGCGGGACAGTTCTGTAATTGCCGGGTTGGCAGAAACATGAGAACAGGCAAACAGGAAAAATAACAGGAACGTACAGCCAGCGCCGGTTGTGGTGATGCGTGAGAGATATGAGGCTGTTGGCTTGATTAGAAAATAAGTTGTTGATAGTTGGAAAATTACCAACTAAAGCAAACATTATACCCAAAGCTATCAAAGAAGTTCTTCTTGCCTCGCTAGGACACAAGTAAAAACGTTAAATCTTTTAACGGTTAGTTTTCAGCTAATAGAAATCACTAAACTAACGACCAAGGAAACCTTAATCGTTTGTCATTACTTGCTAAGATGCATGCTGCGCTCTTTGTATAACTGCCTGAAATATGGATCCCGTAAATCCTTAATAAACCTGATCGCCTCACCCGTGCTTTTCATTTCCGGTCCGAGTTCTTTATTCACCCCAGGGAATTTGTTGAAAGAGAACACTGGTTCTTTAATTGCGAAACCTTGTAGTTTTTTATCGTAGGTAAAATCTTTCAGTTTGGCTACATCCATCATCACTTTCGTAGCAATGTTTAAATAAGGGATCTGGTAAGCTTTCGCAATGAACGGTGTGGTTCGGCTCGCCCTCGGGTTTGCTTCGATCACATAAACATTCCCATTCTTTATTGCAAACTGGATGTTGATGAGTCCTTTTATATTTAACGACCGGGCGATCTTCTCCGCGTATTCTTCCATGGTATGAACGATCAACGGGCTAAGGTTGAACTGGGGTAACACGGCATTACTATCTCCACTATGAATACCTGCCGGCTCAATATGTTCCATCACACCCATCACATGAAAATCGTCTCCATCAAAAATGCCATCGATCTCGGCTTCCTGGCAACGATCAAGGAAATGATCGATCAGTATTTTATTTCCAGGTAAATGCTTGATCAGGCTTAAGACACCTTTTTCCAATTCTTCATCATTTAGCACAATACGCATTCTTTGTCCGCCCAACACATAACTCGGACGAATCAGTACAGGGTAGCCCACCATTTTAGCTACTTCAATGGCTTCATCTGTATTAAAGGCGGTACCATAGTTTGGGTAAGGGATACCCAGCTCTTTCAGCATGTCGCTGAAACGGCCGCGATCTTCGGCGATATCCATATTATCGAAGGAAGTGCCAATGATCTTGATGCCCTTTTCGTGTAAGCGACGTGCAAGTTTCAGCGCGGTTTGACCACCAAGTTGTACGATGACGCCTTCTGGTTTTTCGTGTTCCACGATCTCCCAAAGGTGTTCCCAAAACACTGGTTCAAAATATAATTTATCTGCAATATCAAAATCCGTGGAAACAGTCTCTGGATTACAATTCACCATGATGGCTTCGTAACCGGCTTCCTTAATGGCTAACAGGCCATGCACGCAACAATAGTCAAATTCAATCCCCTGGCCAATCCGATTTGGACCGCTGCCCAGGACGATGATTTTTTTCTTATCTGAAATTTTTGATTCATTCGACTCAAGAGTTTTTCCTACTGCCGAAGTCGCAGGCATTCTTTCAAAGGTCGAATAGAAATAAGGTGTTTTTGCTTCAAACTCCGCACTGCAGGTATCTACCATTTTAAAAACCCGGGTGAGACCCATTGCTTTCCGGCGCTCGTAGATAACTTCGGCATCTTCCTCTTTCATGATGCGCACGATCTGCTCATCACTAAATCCAAGCGTTTTTGCTTGCGTAAGCAAATCGTCAGGCAGGGTTTTTAAATCATATTTCGCGATCTCATTCTCACAGTTACATATCTTTTGAATCTGGTAAATGAACCAGCGATCTATACCCGTACTCTCACAAATTCTTTTGATACTTGCACCTGCCATCAATGCATCTTTGATCCTGAACACCCGATCCCATTTCGGGATCTTGATGTATTCGATCAATTCATCCGCATGCATCAAACTTTTACCGTAATAGCCCAGGCCAACTGCTTCATTCTCCAGGCTTTGACAAGCCTTCTGGATCGCTTCCGCGAAACTTCTGCCGATAGCCATCACCTCACCCACACTTTTCATCTGGAATCCAAGCGTGTCATTCGCACCTTTAAATTTGTCGAAATTCCAGCGCGGTATTTTTACAATAACATAATCAAGCGCCGGCTCAAAATAAGCGGAGGTTGATTGTGTAATCTGATTTTTTAGTTCATCAAGATTAAAACCAAGAGCCAGCTTTGCGGCGATTTTCGCGATCGGGTAACCCGTAGCCTTACTCGCTAATGCTGAGGAGCGGCTTACACGCGGGTTTATCTCTACCACGATAATGTCCTCGGTTTGAGGATTCATTGCAAACTGCACATTACATCCACCGGCGAAATTCCCGAGGGCACGCATCATCCGCATCGCTGTGTTCCGCATTTCCTGGTAGGCCGTATCACTCAACGTCATTGCAGGTGCTACCGTGATGCTGTCACCGGTGTGAACCCCCATCGGGTCGAAATTCTCAACTGTACAAATGATCACGACATTGTCATTACTATCCCGCAACAACTCTAATTCGTATTCTTTCCAACCCAGCACCGCTTTCTCCACCAATACTTCATGGATTGGCGAGGCAGTGAGGCCATTATTCAGTGCTTCGTCTAATTCTTCTTTTTTGAAAACAATACCACCGCCACTTCCACCGAGGGTGAATGATGGCCGAATTACGAGGGGGAAGCCAATTTCCTGGGCAAATTCTTTTCCTTCGAGGAAGGAATTTGCGGTACGTGCAGGGCAAACAGAAATACCCATTTCAATCATCCAGTTGCGGAACTTCTCCCGGTCCTCAGCTTTATCAATGGCTTTTATATCTACCCCGATCAACTTAACATTGTATTTCTCCCAAACACCTAATTCATCTGCTTCCTTACAAAGGTTAAGGGCAGTTTGTCCACCCATGGTGGGAAGAACAGCACTGATCTCATTTTCTTCAAGAATCTGTTCTATGCTTTCTACAGTTAAAGGAAGCAGGTAAACACGGTCCGCCATCATAGGATCCGTCATGATCGTAGCAGGATTGCTATTGATCAAAATAACTTTCACACCCTCTTCTCGGATACTTCTTGCGGCCTGGGTTCCGGAGTAATCAAATTCGCAGGCTTGCCCGATAACTATTGGACCGGAACCGATGATCAATACTGATTTGATGGAGTTGTCTTTTGGCATAATGAACGGCCGAAAATTACCGGCGTGCAAAAGTATATAAAAATGGGCAGTTTTTTGAAGGTTGCAATTTTATGATCTCCGGTGTTTCATTAACCTTTTATGTGCAGTGAACCCGGTAAATTTGCGCTTTGAAACAGTAATATGAGCAAAAGATTATCGTTAATTATTTCCCTTACCAGTTTTGTTTCCTTAACCCTGACAGCCCAGGTCTTTCCCTCCAAAAATTATCCAAGAGGATACTTCACCTGGCCGGTAGTAGCCGCAAAAGGACTGGCGGCGAACTTTGGCGAGCTAAGACCGAACCATTATCACATGGGGCTCGACTGCCGAACAGACCAGGTAGAAAATCGCCGCGTGTTAGCAGCAGCTGATGGCTACATTGCCAAAGTCAAAATAGAGCCCTTCGGTTTTGGCCGCTGTATTTACATCAATCATCCCAACGGGCTTACTACACTTTATGCTCACCTCAACGAGTTTTACCCGGCGTTGGAAAAATATATAACAGAACAGCAATACAAGTTGGAAAGCTGGCGGGTTTTCCTGGATGTGCCGGCAAATTTAATCCCGGTTCAAAAAGGACAGTTCATTGCCTTGAGTGGTAACACCGGTGGCTCCCAGGGGCCGCATCTTCATTTTGAAATCAGGGATACAAAAACTGACAAGGTGCTAAACCCTTTACTGTTTGGATTTCCTGTAACAGACAATATTGCTCCTGATGTCTTGCGCTTAGCCGTGTACGATAGGAACATCAGTACCTACGAACAAAGTCCCAGGTTTTACCCTTTAAGAAAAATTAGTGGCAAGTATGTTACGGTGCCGGCGGTACTGCCCTTCAATACCGATAAGGTCAGCTTTGCCATAACCGCGTACGACCGTTACACCGGCTCAACCAATAAAAATGGCATTTACGAAGCAGTGATTTACGATAACGACGAACCGGTTTGCGGCTTTCAACTTGACAACATCAGCTATGATGAAACGCGTTACCTGAATGCCCACATCGACTACCGGCTTCGGAGCAACGGCGGCAGCTATGTGCAACATTTAAGTCGTTTGCCAGGTTATCCAATAGATGGCATTTACACGGATGTTTCGGGCGACGGGATAATTGATCTTTCCGATGAATTGTTGCATACCATTACAGTCAATGTGAAAGATGCTGCGGGAAATACATCTGTCGTAAATTTTGGT
>JAURWD010000035.1 GCA_030655145.1 Ferruginibacter sp. | reverse complement strand
AAATTTTCACCGCCATACTTGTAACGGTATGCATAAGGGAGATCGAAGTGAACAAAGTTTGGTGCTTGCTGTGCATCCACCGGTAATTTACGTGGATCACCGCTCGCTGTCATCGCGCCGTTCGACGATCCGTGGTAAGATTGATACCGGGATAATATTTTGTGACGCCCGGTATATAAACGAGCAAGCTTGATCCCATTTTCAATGGAAGTCGAACCACATAAAGTGAAGAAAGATTTATTCAAATCACCCGGGCAAATCTCAGCCAGCTTCTTCCCCAAATCTCCCCGGGCCTTTGTTACACAACTGGGGGTAACATAACTCACCTCCTGCATTTGCTTTGTAACAGCCTCGGTTATACGCTGATCACCATGGCCAATGTTTACATTCATCAGGCCACTGGAGAAATCGAGGTATCTCTTGTCGTCGTAGTCATAGAGATACACTCCCTGTCCATATTTTACCGCAATGGGATCAATACCTTTTTGCTTACTCCAGGAAAAGAGTGTGTACTCCATGTTATCATGGATTATTTCCTGGCTTTCAGAAACTGTAGCGGTTGCTGCCATGCTGTAATTTTTAATTAATTGTGAATAGCGACAATAAGTGACAAAGAATTTGTATCGAAGATTCTTAGCTCATCCAGTTAACACCTGCTTCTGCGTTCCATTTTATGGTTGTCTTTTTCAACTTTGTCCAGAACCCGATGGAACTTTTACCGGTGATATCGCCAACGCCGAATTTGCTTTCATTCCAGCCGCCAAAAGAAAAAGGTTCTCTAGGTACCGGCACACCAACATTGACACCGATCATACCTGCGCTGGCCCTGTCGATGATATAGCGTGCCATGCCGCCGTTCTGGGTAAATACGCTCGCAGCATTGCCATAAGGATTAGCGTTTTCGATGGCGATGGCTTCATCGACTGTGTTGGTTCGCATGATGGAAATGACGGGTCCAAAAATTTCTTCTGTAGCCACCGACATACCGGGTGTTACATGATCAATGACCGTGGGTCCTACATACGTTCCATTTTCTTTACCATTTACTTTCGCTTGCCTGCCATCAACCAACACCACGGCTCCCTGTTGTTCCGCTTCGGTAATGTAGCGTTCTATTCTTTGTTGCGATTCTTTGTTGATCACCGCACCAAGATTTTCACCGGGCACGATCTTCCTCGCTTCCTCGCAGATTTTATCAATGATCGAATCGATGTTTCCTACCCCGATCATGGCGCTTGCAGCCATGCACCGTTGACCCGCGCAGCCGCTCATACTGGCTGCTACATTTTGAGCGGTCATACCGGGAATGGCATCTGGTAAAACAAGCAGGTGATTCTTTGCACCACCCAAGGCAAGACAACGTTTGTAATTGTTTGTTGCCCGTTGGTAAACAAGTTTGGCAACTTTCGTGGAACCGACAAATGAAACCGCTTCAATGCCAGGATGATCACAGATCGCATTCACTATTTCAACATCGCCGTGGATCACATTGAAGACCCCGTCTGGAAGGCCCGCTTCTTTTAAAAGTTTCGCCAGCCGGCCAGTACTCAGTGGAACCTTTTCCGAGGGCTTCATGATCAAACAATTTCCAAGCGCAATGGCATTTGGCAAGGTCCAGTTGGGAACCATACTGGGAAAGTTGAAAGGTACAATGGACGCTACAACTCCCAGCGCCACGTGTTCGGTCCTGCATTCTACTCCCCGGCTTACTTCCAGCACTTCACCGGTAACGAGTTGCGGGAGAGAACAGGCAAACTCGGTCAACTCAATACTTTTCTCAATTTCAGCCACGGCTTCCCCATATGTTTTTCCATTCTCTTCACTGCAGAGTTTGGCAAGTTCTTCCAGGTTTTTCTCAAGTAAATATTTGTAGCGAAAAAAAACCTGCACCCGCTCTTTGATAGGTGTTCTGCTCCAGGCTGGAAATGCCTTTTTTGCGGCAGCAACTGCATCATCAAGGTCAGCAGTCAGCGACATGGGCACCGTTGACAATGGATTGCCGTCAATCGGCGAAACCACCGGCAACGTACGATTGCCCTTGCTTTCTGCAAAGCCGCCGTTGATATAATTTTTTACAGGTGCGTATTTCATTTGAACTGGTTGATGCAATGAACTAGTAATTTAAAATTATTTCAGGGAGTTACAAAATGTAAACAGGAACTTGCGTAGGAGTAAATTCGCTAACCAGCGCTAGTTATTTGTCGCAGGAAAAGTTTTATTGCTTACGTCTAAAGACAGCTATGTTAGATAGTGGTGTTTCGGGAATGCTGCGTTGGAAGAGTGTAGCAGGTACACTTAAACGTTAGTCTGGATTTAAAACTTGTATTATTGAATGAAGTGAAAGCCAACAGCAATGAATGATCACGCAACCTTCCTGATGGTAAAGAAAAAAGTACTTCCTTCCCCTTCTGTTGATTCAACCCAGATGGTGCCGCCATGGAGTTCAACGATCTTTTTACAAATTGCCAGACCGATTCCGGTGCCGGAATATTCTTCTTTAACATGCAAGCGTTGAAACAGGACAAATATTTTTTCAAAATACTTTGGAGCAATACCGATTCCATTATCTGTTACCCGGAAAAGATAATGTTGCGGTTGTTCCTCCCAACTGATCTGCACAATTGGTTGATCGATGGCCTGATACTTAATTGCGTTACCCAGTAAATTCTGGAAAAGTTGCATCACCTGCGACCTGTTCGCAAAGATGACTGGCATGGCCGGGTATTGCAGGATAAGACGATGGCCCTCGCCTGGCCCGCTAAAGATTACGTCCATTTCCTGCAGCAGTTCATTCAAATCCGTTTGTTGAAAAAGATCTTTGTTTAAACCGACTCTTGAATATTCCAGCAGGTCCATGATGAGCATTTTCATCCGGTCTGCACCATCCACAGCGTAACGAACATATTCCCTCGCCTTTTCGTCCAGCAAGGGTTCGTAGTTGCGGATCAATAACTGCATGAAGCTGCTAATCATCCTGAGCGGCTCCTGCAGGTCGTGCGAAGCAACATAGGCAAACCGCTCAAGTTCCTCGTTCGAAAGGGTAAGTTCTTCGGCCCTTTTATTCAGGTCTTCATTTTGATTAAGGAGTGCGGTCTCGGTCTTCTTTTTTTCTGTGATATCTTTTTCCAGCAACATAAAACCGGTAACCAAATTATCGTTGTCTTTCATTGGTACGATCTCCACGTCCACCCAATATGCCGTACCCGATTTATTAAAGTTCAGGAGCTCGATCCTGCAGCCTTTTTTATTTTTGAAGCAACTCCTGATATAGAGTATGACCTCCTGCGATGTTCCGGATCTCACCAGGAAATTAAAAACGTTGATCCCCTGCACTTCATTGAAATCATACCCGGTTAACCGATCGAACCCCTCATTCGTCCATTGTATCAGGCCATCCGAATCCGTTAGTATAACTGCATTAACTGTAAGATTCGCGATCATCGCAAGTTTACGGTTTTCATCCTCAACCTGCTTTCTTTCCGTTATATCCCGTCCCACACTAACAATCGTATCTTCAGTTGTGTTGGCTACCACATTCCATTCAATCCAACGATGGGTTCCATCTTTGCATAGGAGCCGATTTTCAAAATTCACTATGCCCGATGCCTGGAGCAAATTTCTTTTTACTCCCAGCGTAGAATCGCGGTCATCCGGGTGAATTAAATTCGTGGAATGCCTGGTCATTATTTCTTCTGCAGTCCATCCTAAAATTCTCGTCCACGATGGATTAATGATCTTGAAAAACCCATTTCCGTCCGTGCTGCAATGCAAATCCAGCGACAGCTCAAATATGTCTTGTTTAACTTTTAACTCGTTTTCAGCTTTGTGCCGTGCTGTAATGTCTGCTATCGCCAAAACACATTGTTCGGCTTTTGACAAAACAGTGCCATCTATGTGAACAAAGACGAAGGGTTTAAAGTCATTTTTGAGCGCTACTTCACAACAGGTTTTAACTCCGGTCGTAAAGATCTTTTCGAAAAAAACCTGGAAGATGTCGAGATGCGATTCAGCGATGTTTGCTGAAAATGACTGATTGATGAGAGAGCTGCGATCCTTGCCGAGTAACAGCGCAGCGCTCAGGTTCAAGTCGAGGATCACTCCCTGTTTATCCAAGGTAAAATAACCACTGGGAGAAAGATCGTACAGCTCTTTATACTTTTCCGGGAGTGGGGCATTTAAAATTTCGCGGTGGTCATTTTCCTGGGCTGGGACATGCGGTTGCTTCGCGGGTTTACTGCCGCCTTTATTCATAGAATCCTCAACGACCTTAAGTTGTTTCTTCTGTGGCTTTTTCATGAATAGGTTATTGCCTAAGGAATATTGTCGACAATGCAAAATCCGGATGTGTCGAGCACCGGATCTATAGCCATGCCTGCGAAACAATTTATCACCAACTTGATTTCACTTCCCCTGGTGGAATAATGAAACCAGGAATATAATGGATTTAAAACGGGGGCTTATCACGGGGCAGGATGGGTGTGGTGATCTCAGAGGTAAGCAACAATTAATGCCTTATTGCTTCAACAAATATCTACGTTCCTGAAAGAAGAAATTGTAGACAATGCGGAGAATAGTCGTAGAAGTTTTCCTACACCGTTTGGCCTGCATCAACATAAGTAAGCGGAAGTTTTGAATGACCTTTTTGTATTTAATTATTGGTATTCGATCTGCGGAGATTAATGGAAAAATCCACCAAAATGAAAAGAGGCTGCCTTTTTAGGACAGCCTTTTAAATGTGAGTTCAGCGGGAGCTACCTTGTTCCTTCTTTGATTACTTTTTTATTAATGATGCTACCATCTTCAAAACGAAGTATGATAACATAGGTTCCATTTTTCAGGTTTGTCATGTCGACCTGGTAAACTGTTTTTTGACCCGTTGCCCTGGTTTCTTTTATCATTACCTGCATACCTGCCATGTTCAAAACGGAGACACTTATTTTACCTGTACCGTTCACTGAAGAGATGTCAAGATTCGCAACATCTTTTACCGGGTTAGGGTAAACTTTAAAGTCATTTGATCTTGCCTGCGTCCCAATTGCACTTAATGCGGGACCAGTTCCCGGGATCGTTTCGCTGGTAGCGGCCTCAGAACTAACGATCGTTGTTCCTTTTTTAACCGTAACAGTTACCCAGTCGTATGCGCTTGCACCGCTGTTGTCAATAACCTTAAACTGGAAGATATATGTGCCCTCCACCAGGTTGCTAATTGTCGTTGTAGCCGACTTAGGCGAATTAATTAAGAAATAGTTTGACCCTGATGCCCGCGCCCATGAGTAGCTCGCAATGGTACCATCTGAATCCGTACCTGTCCCTTTTAAAGTGACGCTGGTGGCAGGCAGGTAAACTGTTGCATCGGCGCCTGCATTAGCGACCGGGCCTACATTGCCGGTTGCTGGCTTTGCCACCGTTGTTGTGGTAGTTGTAGTGGTGGTACCTTTTTTAACTACTACTGTTACCCAGTCGTAAGCGCTTGCTCCCCTGTCGTCTATTACTTTAAATTGGAAGATATACGATCCTTCTATCAGGTTACTAATTACAGTGGTCGCGGAATTAGGTGAGTTAATTAAAAAGGAGTTTGATCCAGACGCCCGGGCCCATGAGTAACTCGCAATGGTGCCATCAGAATCTGTTCCTATCCCGGTTAAGGTAACGCTGGTTGCAGGAAGGATTACTGTTTTATCCGCACCCGCATTTGCGACCGGGGTCACGTTGCCTAAAACCGGATCCAGGGTATTTCCCGTGGTTCCTCCGCCATTCACAACAACCTGTACATCATCTTTTGTAACGCCTCCACTATTATCGGTTACTGTAACAATGAACTGGTAGGTTCCCTGCTCCAGTCCGCTTACCACCGTGGAAGCGGAATTCGGCGACTGGATGCTATAGAGCCGCGGTCCGGCATTCATTGTCCAAACGTATTTGGCAATGGTGCCATCTCCGTCGGAAGCGGTAGCTTTTAATGTTACGCTATTGGTAGGCAAATCGATTACCTGGTTGATCCCCGCGTTTACAACCGGAAGCTGGTTTGTAGGGGCGACAATAGAAGAACTGGTTGAGGTATAAACTTTAATAATAAGCGAGTCCTTCGCGATGGCTCCACTGTTATCTGTCACCCTCAATTCAAAGAGGTAGGAACCTTCAACCAGGTTTTGTACAGCTGTATTGGCACTGGTAGGCGACGAAATATAAAATGTTGACGGGCCCGTGAGTTTCGTCCACTTATAAGTTATAGTGCCATCCAGGTCCTGGCCATAGCCACCAAGGTTGGTTGTATTACCTGGTAACTCAACGTATTTATCTGGCCCCGCATTTACTGTCGGTATCATATTTACGGATCCCTTGTTAACCGTCACCTTAAGCGTATCCTTTTTTGTTGCATAGCTATTGTCCATCACTGTCAGTTCAAAAAGATATACTCCCATGGCCAGGTTATAAATGATTGTGCTGGCAGTTTTGGGAGAGGCAATGGTTCCCAGGCTTGGGCCTGAAATTTTTGCCCACTGGTAACTTTTGATAGAACCGTCGGGATCAGAAGCTGTTCCAGTGATAGTGGTACCATTTGTTGGCAGTGTCATCACTTTATCCGAGCCCGCATTCACTACTGGCACTTTATTATAAGGTGATAAGTTAACGGTTACCTTAACCGTATCGCGGGCTATAGCGCCATCTTCATCCGATACGGTGAGCTGGTATTGATAAATGCCTGGTAAGAGACCGCTAAGACCGCTGATCAGCGTGGTTGGAAGGGCCAGCAAAGAACCGGTAGCCCCTGACACCTGCTTCCAGGAAATGCTGGTGATGGTTCCATCAGCATCCGTCGCAGTGCCGTTTAAAGTCGTTATTAATGTCGGAAAAGTTATGGTGATGTCGGCTCCTGCATTAATCACCGGGGCCTTGTTTAGCGTAACGACATCAACTTGGGCAGTATCAACGGAAGTTCTGCCTTTATCATCAGTTACTTTTAATTGGTAACGATAGATCCCGTTTACCACGTTGGTAATGGAAGTACTTGCAGAACTTGGGCTCCCGATATTTCCACCCGCCGGACCAGATATTTTTGTCCAGCTATACCCTACGATGATTCCGTCAGGATCTTTTGCACTTCCGTTCAAGGTAGTGGAAGTTACCGCTGGAAGCACGACCAGTTTATCATTACCGGCATTGGCTTCCGGAATGCTGTTAACTCCCGGCACCGGCAGGTAATCTTTATAAAATTTGAAATTCTTTAAGTCAATAACTGTCTGGTAAATTAAAGAACTCGTTTTTGAGAAGAAGATGGCCCTGAGGGTCGCTGGTGCTTTCCAGTTACCTGTTGCATCAAAAATACTGGTAGACACCGGCGCATAATTATCATAGGTAAAAGTGACAACGCCATTTATGATTTTCACTTCGAATGGATGCAGATCCTCCATTGCCCGGCGAATACCTCCTTCGGTACCTTGTGTCATCGCTTTTGTGTTGCCATATACCGTAGCGACAAAGGGGTTAACCTGCCTGTTCAACTCAGGGAAAAACCTGGTCAACACTTTACCGTTATTGTCAAGAACTTCAAGGTACTGTCCGCTGGTATTGCCATTAGGCATATTGTTAGGATAGGCAATTTCGCCGGAAATTTTCCAGGAGTTGGCCACGTTATTTGATCCAAGCGTGCGACTTACATAATAAGTTTCGGTAGTAGGCTTCACAAAATTGATCAGTACATCCGGTGAACTGGCTCTGTCTACAGTTTGTCTTCCAGTGAAAGAAGTAAAGGCATCATAGTATTTGTTCACCACATTATTCGTTGTTGGAAACCGAACCCATCCACCAACATTTGTAGGCATAATGGCATCAAATGGAAGATCTTTCATCAGATCCACATAGCCAACATTGTCTTTATAGGTATCAGGAGGCGCAAGTTCAACCACCTGCTCGCTGATCGTGTTTAAACCGGTTATTTTCCACCTGTGGATACCGGCGTGATCAGACTCATCGCCATGGTATAAATAATAATCTCCGTTAGCGTCTTTAACAATTTCCGGGGTTAAGGCATTACCGGCCATCATTGCTGCGGCCTCGCCGGTCGTGCGGGGGCGGGTAGTTCCAAATTGCCCCACAGACAAACCATTATCCCAATAGTGATTGTACATATTTGTCTGGCCATTTTTCCAGAACTCGCCGTGGTAAGAAGTAAAGATGTTCCTGTCGACAACATTCGCACTGCCGCCGGCAAAATCATTTACGCCATTTCCAACATCAAAATATCCCGCTGGCGGATATTCACCACCGTAATTTTTAAAGGTTGACTGTTCTGTTTGCGCAAGCCATTTATTGTTTGCGCCACGGGGCATAATCCCCATATGATATCCTGTAGTTACAACTGGCCCGGTACTGCTAGCCCACGCCTTGTGGTTGAAGAAAACCACTTTATTGGTGGAAGTCAGTACTTCTGTTTTTGGGAAACAAGCCGGGTTACCAGTGGTTGAAGTTGGCGTAATGGCGAGTATCTCCCCGGTGGTACTCCATTGGGGATTGTCGATCGCATCAAATCCTAGAAATTCATACCGCTTGTAGGTACACGAGGTTGAGGTCATCTCACAGTCGAGTATGGAACCATCTGCGCAGAGGATGACAGACAACTGGAAAAACTTTTTCCCCGTGAACCGCATTGGTCCGTTGTCCGGGTATTCAACCACTTCTGTATTGTGCACGTTCCGGATCAAACCGTAGGTTTTCCCGTTGCTCATGGTTGTTTGAAACTTTGGAAATTTGTGGTAATTGGAAGTCGTATTGGCATTCCAGTTTTTCACGAGGTTCCAACCTGTACTACCGGTTAAGTTTTGCACAGAATAGTCGATCGCGAACTCCATGTTATCGGAGAATACGCGTTTGATATCATTCTTATCAACGCCTGTATTGTAGGTAGCCCCGAGGGATTGGATCCTGTTAATGAATGTTTTTGCAGCAGTATAATGTTGAGCACGATAATTTCCAGGATCTCCAACCCAAAATGTGCCATCTGGCTGATAGGCTATGAAGCTTAGACTCTTACTTCTAAGATCGTTAAAATAGAACTTGTCGTTAGCGACCGTTGGGTCATTTACATAACCGCCGGGTGTTCCGAAGCTGCTAACTAACGCACCTGAATTATTATCAAACCATCTAACCTGCTGGCTCGTGCTGTCATCTGCAACTGAGATCTGCGTTCCATCAGTTGTAACCTGCAAAGCTGCAGGCTTAACAAGCCCGGCTAGTTGAAGTACAGGTGATGACAAACTTCCGTCGGAACTCACTGTATATTTTGCAACGGTATTAAGGCCAGTATGCATCCAGAGATTTCCGGCTTTGTCCACCGCCAATGATTTTGGAGAAGTGTAGTTCAACGTTTTTACCAGCGCACCGCTCGTTTTATTAAGCACCTGTAATTGGTTAAGTCCCGCGCGGGCAACGAAAAGAAAGTTACCTGCTTTTTGAACCGCCAATCCCGTGATCAAAGAATTGGACTGAAATGATACACTAATCGCTTTGTTATATACTTTACCAAAAGTTACCGCGAATACCTGTCCGCTCGGAAAATCAACATCTGCATCATTGGAAACCTTTGAAGCATATACGAAGCTTCCAGAGGTTGCACTCGCGTCAAATCCACCCCAATACACATTGATATCATCTGTTGCAACATAGTTTATATCACCAGGCTGAAGGGTATTGACGAAATCAATTTTTGTTTGTGGATCTGAAATGGGAAACTTAGCCAAACTTGGCGCGCCTTCCGCGTATCCCCTGCAATAATATCCAAACCCGTTTGTAAATACCAGTCCGCGCATACAATGATAATATCCGCGGTGAACAGAGCTACCTGTTTGGGCTTTCGAACTATTACCAATTATTCCCTGCCATTGGTATTTAACGTTGCTCGACATGATCTTGATCGAGTAATGTGTACTTGCATTTGTGATGTCTTTACCGAAATCGTCTTCACCATTCCAAAATGCGGTGTGTGTGCCTGCAGCATATTTTTCATTACTCCATAACGTCCTTACGAGTATGCTATCATTTTTGAAAACACCTGCACTGGTACTGGTAGCTGCGGGGAGAGTGAAGGTGAATTTGCCATCCTGGGCAATGGCCCCGCACACAAAAAGTACGAAGCAGAGGTTAACAAGAATAAGTTTTTTCATGTGATGTAAGGGATAAAACACTAACGACTCATAAGTCATGTTAAAAAAATAGTTACTATTAATGATGGCACAATACTCCGTAAGCCCGCATTTTTATGCAGGAAAAATGAGTGAAAGTGCAATCTGCCTTAGAAAATCACCGAAGTTCTTAGGCAGGCGTGCAAGCGTTCATTAATTGAGGGATTAGTTTAAAAAGGGCTAAGTGGTATTGGATACCTTTCTCGTGGATTAGGAGGTATCATTTGATTTTTACAGGAGAATGGTATTACGAGCCAGTGAATCATCAAATAACAATCGGGGGGATAGTAAATTATTTGATACTACTTCTGGTTCGTCCCTTCTAAATGAAGGTTCTCCTGGAAAAGTTACATAATGATCGGGTGAATTTTAGGGTATAAGCCCAGGTAAAGTTTTCCGGTAAGTGATGTTGGATAATTTTTCATTTTAGTAGATTATTGGATATGTAGGTTTAAAATTCTAGTGTTAAAATTTCGAGAATTTTGGCAAGAATGATGCCGAAGATTTACTGCCCTGTGCCAATTCCCCAAATTTCCCCAACTATTTTTTTTGACTGATAAATTTTTATACACATTTCGTTTTTATTTTATTTATTGGACCGCAAATTTGGTTGCAAAGCGTTGATTTGACGCAATGAAAATCAGTTTCTGAAAACCTCTCCTCATGATGAAAGTTGCTCACTAAGTTGCAACGTCGAAAACAAGGAGATATTTTGGAAACAAAACGCTATCTCGATTCCAAAATGTAATCGCTATTGTCGGGGGAGTCATAGATGATTGAACGGTGAAACCTGTTGTCATCAAAGTTGCGGCAGGGCAGTAGAGAACGTTGGATGGATGGAAGCCGAAATGCAAGCAAGAAGACAAACCTGTCAGACCCTGGGCCTAACCTGTTAAGCAGTTTAATAAGCATCCTGATTCTAATTAAAAATGGTAAAATATCAATTGCTAAATCGGGGGCTACCAGGGA
>JAURWD010000027.1 GCA_030655145.1 Ferruginibacter sp. | reverse complement strand
AATCTCTCCTTCCAATACCTGCTTCACAATCGCCGCTTTTTTTGTCCCGTTAGCTATCAGGATCGCCTTCCTGGCTTCCAACAAATGTTTCAAGCCAAGCGTTACGCCTAGTTTTAATTCGGTGGAAGAAGCAAAATATTTTTGACCAACGCTTTGCGTAAACTCATCGAGTTTCGTGATGTGCGCATACCCGTCGAATGAAGCGCCAGGCTCATTAAAACCGATATGGCCATTCATTCCGAGTCCAACCAACATCAGGTCACTGCCACCAAGCTCCGCTACCTTCCGATTGATCTTTTCCACTTCGCCCGGTAAGTCATCAGCAAGCGCATCAAACAAATGCACCTGGCCGGGTTGGAGGTTTAATGGTTGCAGAATATTTTGTTGCAGGAAGTAATGACAGCTGCCTGTATTTTCGGGTGCCACTCCTACCCACTCATCTAATCCAATAAAACTGATCTTTGAAAAATCAATGTTTTCTTCTTTCGCCCGCTTTACTATGATCGCATAAGTAAGTCTTGGGGTGTCGCCACCCGCCAGCGAAATCACTGCACCAGGGTTGGCTTGTACCGTTTGAATGATCATCTCTGCCGCCATCTCGGACATTGCCTGATAGTCTGCTGCTATTTGTAATTCCATAGTATATGTTTTAAGATACAATTTAATTTGCCTGGATGTTAAGAATTATTCCTTTGCCCCTGTGCTGTTAAAAAAGTTTGGAGGTCCTGCAGCGAAGGGCTGCAGCCAGAGCGCATGTACCATGAAGCCGTTGCATTTCCTAAAACCAACGAAGCACCATTATCAAGATTCATTAACCGCCCCAGGCAATAACCTGCATTAAAATTATCGCCGGCACCAGTAGAAATCAGTGGGTTGGCCACGAAAAAACTTTCTCTTTTCTCTACTCCTTTTTTGCTGACAGCAATTGCATTTTTTGAATGGTGAATGAGTATGGTTTCAATGCCCAGTTTTTCAAATATTACCTGCGCAGTGTTCTCGTCATCCATATTAACAGCCGGGTGCCCGGTAAGCACTTTGAAAACGATGGCGGCCTCGTTAAGGTTCAAGCTTAGCGTTACATCCCAGTATTCGGCAAACGCACTGATCAGCGTTAATGCCTCGCTGACCTGCTCCGGCGTGCGACTCGAACAGTCAGAAAGATCAAAAAATCCAAGTGATCTTTTCTTGCCGGCCGCAGGCAACATGATTTCGTTGAGCAATCCCTTCCAAACCGCTGTTGAATAATCGAGTTCACCCCAATTCAGGATCACAGCGAGATCAGTATCTGTAAACAGTGATACAAGCGTGTCTTTGCCAATGGTGTCGCGGATCATCTCCCAGGTGATGAATTGAAGTTTCCCCGACTCGGCTAGTATAATTTTACCCGTTTTAAATTCGAGCAGTTTGCTGAAACCCGGGTTGCCAAAACTGTAGAGTTTACAATAATTTGAAAGTTCTTTGAAAGTGCTGTGAATGGCCGGGTACCCGAGTGGGCCGATACAATTTACTGCGTTGACAGATCGCGCCAATGCATTGGCGGTGATCGGCATGTTGCCGCCGATCTTTGAAGCGATGTCTTCTATTTCAATCGAAAAATTTTTTCCGTCCTTGTCAATAATATACTGCCCGAAATCTAAGGAGGATTCAAAATAGGTTGCACTGGAAGCCTCACCCTTGTGCCGGATCACTTTTACAAGATGATCTATAAAAGCATCGAAGCCCAGGGTTACCTTTTTATTTTTAAGCGGGACAGCAGTTTCCTTTATCACTTCTAATATGCGCAGTAATTCTATTTCATTTGTCTTCACCATATAGCAATTTCTGTAACCTTAATTAGTGATACAAAGTTGATTGTTTGAAACCACAATTCTGTTGGAGAATTGCTTAAACATATTCCGGATAATTTTAAGATGTAATAAAATCGCCAGGCACGGATAAAAGTTTTTTTTTGCAATAGAGATACTCTTGGTAGGCCGTGCCCTAGCTACTAACAACTACCGGCACACGATTTTATAAAATTAACCTGGTTAGCCTTCGCTGAGAATAACTGGTGAAACTATTGCATATCCTAAAGACGTTTTCTAACTTGGCGCCAATATGAAAACAACACTCACATTTTACGCGATCATCATCCTGCTGGCAGTGGAAACAACCGGTTGTACAACAGTCCGGATCAGGACCAATGCCGCCCAGGCAGATTCCATGGTGTGCAAGGATTGCAAATACACACTGAACCGATGGTTCTGGGGTTACCTGTACAATGGAGAAGTTAAGATCGAGAACTGCGACTCAAAGGCCCTGCAGGCGGCAAGAGTAAAAACCAGTTTCTGGCAAGGCGCCGTAGCGGTCGTAACCCTTGGAATATATTGCCCGGTGGATGTTGAATGGTCATGCGCAAAAGAACAGTAATCAACTAAAACTTACCTGATGCCCGAAAGAAAAGCAACTGTCAAGTTTGACACAGACGTCATTTTTGAGAACAAACATTTTACCGAACACATGAATTG
>JAURWD010000232.1 GCA_030655145.1 Ferruginibacter sp. | reverse complement strand
CAGCAACGGCTGGAAATTATGTTGGAGACAATCAATGTATTCGGTTGGAAGCGTATAGGCGTCACTGGTATAATACCGAAAGTTTCTTAATAGCTGTTCATACTGTGCCGCCTCGTACTCCTGTTTCTTCAACACCTGGTGAAGGCTTTGATCCGTAACCCGGTAATCAAGCAACACTGCAGGTACGTTATAAATTTTGAATCGCCTCGAGATCTGCCAGAAGAGTTCAAAGTCTTCCGCATATGGCACCGTGTACATCCCAATTTCCATGATCTCTTTTTTCCTGAAGATGATGGTCGGGTGATAGATCCAGCAGATAAAGGTTAGGTTGTAATAATAAAACCTGCTGTTGAAATTGTCCTGCCGCATAAAGCGTCCATCCTGGTCAACAACTTTTACCCAGCAGGAATACAGCGCACCATCAGGATTTGCCTGGATGAAATCGTATTGCGTGTGTAAGCGTTCGGGGTAGCTGATGTCATCGCTATCCATCCGTGCGATCAAGGGTGCTGTCGCGAGTTCAACGCCTTTATTCAGGGTAGGAGAGATGCCCAGGTTTTTTTCATTTCGGTAGTACCGAATGCGGGCGTCGTTGTAAGAGTGAACGATCTCAACACTTTTATCTGTTGAGCAATCGTCGATGATCAGGAACTCAAAATCAGTAAAGGTTTGCCCAAGAATACTTTCGATGGCGATCGCTAAAAAACGTTCTGCATTGTAAACGGGCATCAATACTGTGATCGCTGGCATAGGCTTTTGTTCCTGCTATAGATGAATCATCGGCGCGAGCCGATCAAACGTTTAATAAAATTAATGCCTTTAACGGGTAAGGTATATTGCAGCAAATACTGTGTTGGCTTACGGTACTGCATCAACGATTTTTTTAGATAACTGAGCAGGCGTGTATCGGTTACGTTTTCTTTTTGCAGGTTGCGTTCCAGCCATTCCAGGAAATGTTGTCGCACCCGGTCATACTGGCCCGCTGCCTGTACTGTCTTCACGATCGACTCCGGGCGCTGCCGGTAGAGGTTATTGCAGACCTCAGAAATATACACGCGTTCTTTCAAATAGATCTTACTAAGAAAGGCCTGGTCTTCGTACATGCCAAATTCTTTGATAAAGGATTCTTCAAATCCGCCTGCTTTGGCGATGGCTTCCTTCGTCAGGATCAGGGCGGAAGGGCAAGGTGCAGCACCCGTGCTCAACGGATAAAGTTCCAGCATTAATTGAGGCGGTTCATATACACCCTCCGATGCACCGACCGGTATTTTTACATCTTTGTTTTGCTTGTTGTCCCAGCTATACCAATAATCTGAAGCTTCAGCCGCCATGCCGATGCCAGGATTTTTTTCAAAGATGTTTACCTGCTGGGTAAGTTTTCCTGGAAGCCACACATCATCCGCATCGAGGAAGGCGATCAATTCTCCTTTCGCCTGGCTGATGCCCTGGTTGCGACTTGCACTCAGGCCTTTGTTTTTATGTCCTTCGTGTTCACAATAAATGATCTTTCCATTTGACGCTGCAGCGAAGTCCAGCGCCAGTTGCGTACTGCTGTCGGTTGATCCGTCGTCAACCAACAGGAGTTCAAAATGCTGGTAATCCTGGTCCAGCACACTTTTGACCGCTTCCGGTAAAAAACGTGCTTCATTCAAAAAAGCGATCACGACTGAAACGAATGGTTGCTGGTATGTCTTCATTATTTTTTTGCCTTCCACAATTTTATCTGTGAGGCTAGTTGCTGGCCGGTAAGGTTCTTCACCTGGTACCGTCCCAGCTTATATCGGTTTGAACTGTTTTGAGCAGTTTCTTCTTCCGTACGAAAGGCTGCGGAAAAACCTGCATCGGATACGATCCTAATGGTTTCATCACTGAAATTTCCGTAAGGATAGGAGATGAGATCAACTCCTTTGCCTGTAATTTCCTGTAATTGTTTCCTGTTAGGTACAATTTCCTTTTCCTGGAATGCCGTGCTGTGAAATGCCAGCGCAGGATGATGAACCGTGTGCGCACCAATAGTCACCAGGGCGGAGGCCGCAAATTCTTTTAACTCTTGTGTCGACATTGTCCGGTAACCCGGGCGACTGAGTGCCTCGGTTTTGGCCAGTGTTCTAAGTTGCTGCAAATGCGCTTGTTGAATATGCGGCGGCATGGGTTTCAATAATTCCCACACCCGGTAGAAAAAAATTGCCCTGCCGGTTGGAGGCGTTTCAGTACAGGCTTTCCAATTAATATGTTTGCGACGATTTGTTGCCGATAAGATCATCTCATCTCCAAGATTTGTCTCAACCCTTGTCTCTCCGATCTGCATTACGATGTTGCGGGGAAGTTGCTCATTAAATAAGATGATTTGTTCCAATTCATCCCACCAGAATTCCCGCGGGGCATCAATATTGCCGGAGGCAATAAAAAAAGTAGCGGGCACTTTATATTTTTCCAACAAAGGAAGAGCTATCTCTTTGTTGTCGGGGTAGCCATCGTCAAAACTAACACCGATGGTATTTCGCTGCAAAGTTTTACGCTTGATGCGGTGGGTGAGTTCCTCCAGTGAAACGACATTGCCCATTTGTTTGATCACCTTCAGGTGATCTTCAAAATTCTTTGGACTCACAGCGATCTCCCAAACATCCGAAGTGGGCTCAGCAATGCGGTGGTACATCAGAACCACAGCTTTGTTCGCAAAAAACTGGCGAAGATCATATACTAGTTCGCGTATCAAACAGCTTCTCCTTTTACCGCCCTAACGGTAACGATTACCTGGAATTGTGAATCCTGGTGATCGAATTTTTCTTTTGAAACTTCAGATGCACCCATGCCATACAAAAACGCGGTGGCTACGTACACATTTCCAAAGGTGTCTACCTCAACCTTCCCGGTAGGAAAAGCTTCACCCACCATACGTTCTAATGCCTTGTCGGTAAACGACCAATACCAGGTATTGCTCCATTCGCCGCGGTCGATCGAAGTTATTACCGGCGAGGTTAACAAGAGTACACCACCGGGTTTCAGGATGCGGTAACAGGTGTCAAGCGCCCCTTTGTAATTATAGATCAGGTGCAAGGTCTGCGTAAGCACGACACAGTCGAAACTATTGTCGGGCACCTGCGGCGCATCACTCAGGTCACCAATAAAGGTCGCCTTCGTATTGGACGCATCTACGTGCAGGATATCACTCTGTGTAATTTTGCTTCCGCCGTATAACAATGAATATTCATTGTCTCCGATTTCAAGCACGAGTCCCTTGATATCGCCTGATTGCTTCTTTAAAAAATTCTCAATGTAATAACGGTCAACCGGACCACCCCGGCTAAATCCGAAATCGCTGCAGAAGGGTTGTAACCGGTCGAAGTCTCCACCTTCTACCGCGCCGATGGCTGGGGAAAAGGAATTGTGCATACCGATTTTATGCAACCATCTTTTGGCAAAAGTTGGTACGTTCTTTTTTAGGAAGGGTTTTAACACTGCTTTATTTTTTAAGATGTATTTTATGGCGTTGGTTGGCTGGTATTTCAAAAGCGTATCTATATCTGCTGTTGAAATAGCCGCGCCTGGTATTGAAAGTTTTTTTACAATTTCTGTACAATAATAATTGATCCACACCTCGTGCCCTCTCTTGAAGGCAGCTTTTTCCGCTGCTGTTTTTAAATTCGGTTGCTGCCGGTCAAGCACTTTCAACACGCTCGACAACATCAACTGGATATTCCCCGACATGTTAGTGCTGTGCAAACGATAGGCGGCAATATTCCCTTCGTGATGCGCTACCGGGTGCTTTCTTGCGACATTTAAGTAAAGGTCGTAATCTTCGCAGGCCCGCAAATTTACATCAAACAAAAATTCATCAAAAACCCAGCGACGGTAAGTCACAGTCGCATGCATGCCAATGTAATTTCCCTGTAGCAACTGTTGGTAGTGTTTCGCCTTCACTTCCTGGTAGTCGTGCCTAGTTTCTCCCTTATCTACAAACACTTTATCATGAGCGCCGGAAACGAACGCGAGGGCGGTATTTGCTTGCAGCCGTTGAACATTTGCAGCTATTGAACCAGGTAGCATCCAGTCATCTGCATCTAAAAAAACCAGGTATTCGCCTGTGCTGTGTTTAATACCCGTATTTCTTGCAGCCGACAATCCCTGGTTGTGCTGGTAAACATATTTAACCCCTTCAATCTGCTGCACGATCTCCTTCGTGTTATCCTTTGAACCGTCATCAACAATAATTATTTCGATAGCGGGATATAGCTGGCTCACGACGCTTTTCACCGCGTCCCGCAGGTATCCGGCATGGTTATACGACGGAATGATAAAAGAAACCAGGGGCTTAATATTTGAAGCTGCACTCTCCATAGCCCTCGCTAAAAACGAGTTTTATTTTTTCGGTAAAACATCAGGCCAGACAAAATTCCTTTTGCTTCCGGCCAGGCCGTTTGCAATTGAAATGGATAAGACGGAAAGTTTTTTATGGCCACCCTCAGGTAATGTTTAAAAAATCCTTTGAGCTTGTATTTTTTATAGTTGCAGGCGGGCACCAGGTTTTGCTGCACCAAAACAGCCGTGGTGAAACCCCGCATGTAATTGAAGATCTGTTTTTTCAACCCGGGCATATCGCGCCGATGTTCATGGTAAACAACTGCCCTGGGATTGTAGTGTATCGTCGAACCTTTCGCCAGGATCCTGAACCACATTTCAGAATCACCATTACATCCGGCAGCGCCGGCATCCAGCAGGTCGTTAAAAAGCCCCGCTTTGTCAAATACAGACCTGCGAAAGGCCATGTTCGCTCCAGCGCCGATCTCCCAGACAGGCGGACCTTTTACCAGCGTTTTTTGAAAATAATTGTTATCGTAATAGACGTCTTTATATCCGCGGTTGAAACTCCAATAAGTTTCAAAGATCAGTTGGGCTTCTGTTTCTAATTCAGAAGCGATCACCAATCCCGTCATTGCATCGGTGGAAGGTTCTTCAAAGGTTTCCCAAACACGGAATAACCATTCAGGGTGTACCAACACATCGTCGTCAACGAATGCAACCAACGGACAGTGGGCATTTTTTACGCCGGTATTCCTTGCGATGTCTAATCCTGCTCGCGCTTCTCTTATATAAGTAACATCCTTAAATTTTTCAACCACGGCTTTGGTGGAATCGTCAACGGGTGCATTATCAATCACAATGATTTCCTGTGCCCTGCAACTCAGTGCCTGTAACATGTTAAGGCAGTTTGTTAACTGCTCTGACCGATTACGGGTACAAATTAACACCGATACCGGAACCTCCGCCGGCATCTTAGCCGGAACATAAATTGTAAATAAAACCGAGAACCATGCATTGAGTTCATCGATTTGTTTACGCAGGATCCAGCCCTTCCAATCAGCTTCTTTGACGTTGTGTTTGGAGCAATAAAATTTTACCGCCAGCGAGATTGTCTCAACCAACCGTTCCACATAGGACCGCTCATTTAAAGCTGCGCCGGGTTCAAGAAAAAACTGGCCCAGTGGCATCTGCTGCCACCAGAATACAACATAATTTCCCGTGTTTGCTGTTGAGATCGAAGGGAGATCAAGCTGCTTATAAAGGTCGATGTGATGAATGGAGTAGGGGTGGATAGTTTTGCTCATGAGGGTTGTACAACTTTAAAATTCAGGTTCTTTTTGTTCCATCCTGAAAGGAAGCGCAGGGCGGACAGACCCCATCCATTTGCCATACCATTGAATATCACCCCGGTAATCTTCGAGGTCAAAGGAGATACATTCTTCAAAATAAAATAATTGCACAGAGGTGTCTTTCACAACGATCAGTGAAATAAAATAAGATCCATCATTCAGGAAATTCCCTGGAATGGTGCATTCGCCTTCAATGAGTCCCTTATTAAATTTTTGTGGGGAAGAAGGAATATCAAAAATACATTCGCCGCTATAGGAAAAAAGGTGAAAGCCTGTTGACAGCGATATGTTGTCGGTTTCGTTCCAGAACTGGAACTTCAGCACCAGCGGTGTTCTGATGTCGAGCGGATCTCCGGGGTTGCTTTTCATAGGAACCAGTTCCACTTTCCTAAACCTGATATGTTCGTTACCGGGAGCGGTTGCTTTATCGTCCCAGTGTTGCTCCAGCTTTAGTTGTTGCACACTCGAAAGATATTTGTTGACCACGGCAGATGATTCTCCCAGTTCCCGCATCTTCCCATTTTGTAACCACAGCGCCTTACTGCAAAGATTATTGATGGATTGCATGCTATGGCTCACAAAAAGGATCGTACGGCCATCCGTTTGAGAAAATTCCCGCATTTTACCCAGGCATTTCTTTTGAAAATCCGCATCACCAACCGCCAGTACTTCGTCGACGATCAGGATGTCAGGTTCCAGGTGGGCCGCTACCGCAAAGGCGAGGCGTACATACATCCCGGAGGAATATCGCTTGATAGGCGTGTCTAAAAATTTTTCTATACCGGAAAAGGCGACGATCTCGTCAAACTTCTTTTTTACTTCATCTTTATTCATACCCAGCGTATAACCGCTGATGTAGATATTCTCCCGCCCCGTTAAGTCGCTGTGAAAGCCGGTACCCACTTCAAGAATACTGCTGATCTTACCAATACCTTTTACATAACCTGTTGTTGGCTGAACGATCCTTGAAATGATCTTCAGCAAGGTTGATTTGCCCGAACCATTACTGCCGATGATGCCCAGCGATTCTCCCTGCTCCAGGTCGAACGACACATTCTTAACGGCCCACAGGTCCTGGTCGTCTACGTAACCCGTGTCTTCGCCGGCAAAATATGGATCATCTTTTTTCAAAACAGATTGCTTGAACCACTTACTCAGATCTTGCTTAAGTGAGCCCGACCCGATGGTGCCCAACTTATATAATTTCGAAATATTATTAACCTCTATGATTGTTTTTGACATGGCTTTTATTAAATAACATCAATCAATTTGCTCCCCATTTTATTGAAAAGCAGGATGGCCATCAACAGTGACACAAGCGTGAAGGCAATACTGTAGGCGAGCCCCCAGGGCGACACCGTTCCTTCACCCAGCACACCCAGGCGAAATAGTTCGAACAGCGGTGCCAAGGGATTTAACTGAACCACCCAGCGAATATTTTCTTTCACCGACGATAAAGGATAGATCACGGGGGTGATGAACAAGAGGATCCGTACAAAAATGTCAACGAAGTTGCCGAGGTCACGATATTTCGCGGTAAGGACGGACATGATCAAACCCAGGCTCAGACTCAGCAGGCCAACAATGATCACGATAAACGGAACCGCTACTGCGTAAGGAGAAAAGTGAAAATCGAACCCCCGGGCGAAAATAAAGATCAAGAGAATGATGATGAGAAAGATAAACTGGATGAGGAACCTGAACGATTGTGTGATGATAGACGCGAGCGGCACAATGAGCCGCGGGAAATACACTTTACTAAACACGCTGATATTATCCCGAAAAGTTTTCGAGGTGGCACCAAAGCTGTCATTAAAAAAGTTCCATAAAACAATCCCAGAGAAATAGAACAGTACGGCCGGGATCTTGCTCCCGATCGATACGCCAATGATCTTATTAAATACAAACACGTAGGTTACCATGGTCAGCAAGGGCTGAAACAAGATCCAGATGGGGCCTAATAAAGTTTGTTGATAGTTGATGAGGAATTCTTTCCTGACCAAACGAAAAAGTAAATGTCGATACGATAAAAGTTCTGCTAAGTTTAAATTGAGATAACTGCTTTTGGCTTCAATTTTCCAGACAGGTTTCTCCTGGGATGTTAACATATATAAATTTAATAAGGCCTGGAGGCATACGGTTGATGAGCCGCAAAATTAAGAAAGAAACGGTTGTACGCCCTCAAAACTTACACAACGCTGACTGGAACTATATATTATCAATATTGCCTACATTTTATAAAACATCTCTATGCGCAGGAATTTAAAAAGCCACTGGATTCCGACCTTTCGCCGGATGGCCAGTCATTCCTTTCGCTACTAACCGTCAAGCGAGGGCTTTGGTAGAAAGGCAATTTAAGTTGCAGACGAACCCTCAAAGTATTAATGAATCTTTAGCTGCATATCAGGCAGCTATTGCATTTAGCTTGAAATAACATTAGGTTTGTTCCTGTTCGTGCCGGAGCCTTCAGACCAGGATTCCATCTTCTTTCCACGAGATCAACGCTTCCTCCATCTTGTTTTCGTTTGCCGAAAATCCTTTCTCCTTTGTCGATGATGATCTATATCCTTCCCAACACCTAAATCAAACCAAATATGAAACAAACACTCCTCACCATCGCGTGGCTCCTGCTCGTCGCGAGCGACACCGAAGCCCAAAAAGACTTCCCGTTCAAAGCTGATCGTTCAAAACCAATTCCCTTCGGGCAGCGCCTTCCGCCCCCGGCGGGGATGACCGTGAAGGAAAAAAACAAAGGCGCAACGGTATACCCGGTATTTGATTCAAAACAAGGATACGCAACGGTCGTGATGCCCGGGCGCACAATCGACCGGGGTAAGTTGAATTCTGCAGGTAAAAAAAATGACCTTAAGCCGAGGCATGGTCGCCCCAACGCTTCCCTGGCTAATTTTCACCTCACCAAAGACCTCAATCCTCGTTCGGAAAGTGATCCTCAAAACTATAGCTCCGACCGGTACCCCTCAGAATTTGCGGTGCTGAATAACGTAAGTTATTTCAATGCAGATGATGGCCAACACGGCTTGGAATTATGGCGAAGTGATGCGACTGCTGCTGGAACTTACCTGGTGAAGGATGTAAATGCAGGTGAAGCGGGAGGTGGTTTCGCCGGTAATATTACAGTAGCAGGAGATCGGCTCTACTTCCCGGGAACCACTGATAATAATGGTGTTGAACCCTGGGTTTCCGATGGCACAGCAGATGGGACGCATCTGCTTGCAGACATCGGAGCAGGGGTGCAAGGGAGTTTTCCGATGCAATTTGTCGCGGTAAAAAATGAAGTATTCTTTATAGCCAATGCGAATCAATTATGGAAAACAAATGGAACCGGTCAAGGAACCTCCCTGGTCAAAGACATGTTCCAGACCAATTATGTAGTCCAGGTAACCCAGGCTACGGAAGCTAATGGGTTGCTGTTTTTTTCCGCCTTTGATTATTTCTACGGCTTTCAACTCTGGAGAAGTGATGGTACTGCGGAAGGAACTTTTATGGTTAAACAAATTGGTTATTTTCAAAATGATTTCCAGGCTCCCAATCAACTGACATCATACAATGGTGAATTATTTTTTTCTGTAGATGATGGTACCGGCAGAAAGTTATGGACCTCTGATGGAACCTATGATGGCACTGGCTATGCGCCGGGATTCAATGAGGTCTTCATGAATGCGGAGTATACAAGTGTTTATACAGCCAATCCGTTTAAAGTGGTTCAAAATATCCTGTACATAGCCGGCTTTACCTGGCAGGCTGGCGCCGGCCTTTACAAATACGATGCAGCCAACAGCGACGGGGTAGTGCTGGTAAAAGATTTAAATCCCGGATTTGAACGCATGTTTATAACCCCTGTTGATTTTGCGGTCGTAAACAATCGCCTTTATTTTAAAGTCATAAGCGAAATAGGGCAAGCGCACGATGAGCTATGGAAATCAGATGGCGATGCCGTGAGCACAGTTATGGTAAAGACTTTCTTGCCCGGCGAAATAACCTTCGATCATAATAATGGCAACGGGTTGGTATTTTTCAATGTTGTTCATGCGGTATACGGCAATGAATTATGGAAAAGCGATGGCACGCAGGATGGAACTGCGATTGTAAAAGATATCTGGCCAGGTACCGTCAGTTCTGCCCCATATTACCTGACGGAAGTGAATGGGAAACTTTTATTTAATGGAGCGGACGATGTGAACGGCGCCTCACTTTACGTTTCGGATGGCACGACAGCCGGAACCTTGCTGTTAAAGGACATCAACAACACAACGACTTCAGGTTCAAATCCGGCCAGCGGTTACGAGGATGATATGGCGCCGTTAAAGAATGGAATACTGTTCAGTGCGTCAGAGCGGGGGTTTGGCACGGAACTTTATAAATCTGATGGAACATCAAAAGGAACTTCTCTCATACTAGACATAATTCCGGGAGAAACCAGTTCATATCCTAACAGTTTCCTTTCAAAAAATGGTGGAATTTATTTTAGGGCCAACAGCCTGGCCACACCCTTTGGCTTTTCTGGTTCAACCATATTTTTTTCTGACGGAACTAAAGAGGGAACCAGGAAAATTGCAGACATCGACCAGGGATATTTCATGGCGTACGATGTAAATGACAAGGGCCTTGTGTTCTATGTTGTTTACAGCCTGGTAAACTATCGCTATGAACTCTGGCGATCAGATGGGTCAGTTGGCGGCACTTATATGCTCCATGACGGGGTTAGCTACGACACTTATTTTGTGAGCGTTGATAACACTGCCTACTTTGCCGCTGGCGATATAGATCATGGTTTTGAATTATGGAAAACTAATGGCACCGTCGCGGGAACGAAGCTTGTAAAAGATCTTAACCCAGGATGGGGAGGGTCAAATCCAAGCAGCTTCTTTGTACATAAAAAGGAAGTTTATTTTGGAGCACTAGACGAAACGGACTTCTATAGCAGGTCGTTTTGGAAATCGGATGGAACCGCAAAAGGGACCATAAAACTGAAAAATGTC
The DNA here is from genome assembly GCA_030655145.1 of Ferruginibacter sp. Classification (GTDB taxonomy): domain Bacteria; phylum Bacteroidota; class Bacteroidia; order Chitinophagales; family Chitinophagaceae; genus Ferruginibacter. Next base: position 3,794 of record JAURWD010000232.1, on the reverse strand, counting down.
TCAGTTCCATTCATCAATTCCCGAAACTCAGCAACTAGATTTTACTGCAGCGCAGGAAACGAACTGTATTTTATGGCCTTTGATTTTAATAATGCGTCTGTTGCCAGCGAGTTGTTTGTCACAAAGGGAAAACCTTCAAACACGGTATTGGTAAAAGATATTAATCCCTATGGGGATGCGTTTCCGAATGGCCTCACGAACGTCAATGGAACCATTTATTTCCTTGCAGCAGATGTTGACCATGGCATGGAACTCTGGTTAACAAACGGCACGGCTGAAAGTACCAGGATGGTCGAAGACATCACACCAGGATATGAGTCGAGCAACCTGTATGAATTAACGAATGTAGGAGGGACTTTGCATTTTATCCGGGATGCCGGAGCTCCTACAGCTGCGCTCTGGGCATCCGATGGTACAGCGAGCGGTACACACCCTATTGAAAGCGAAAGCCTGCAAACCCTATCGGCATTCAGGCATATGGAACCAGTGGGCGATCAATTGTTTGTTGCGGCTTACGCCTATAAATATGGTACAGAAATGTTTGTTGCAGACATCGTGAAAAAGCCGGAGCAATTGTTTTCCCGCGCTGCTCCGGTAACTTTAAAGAGCAACGCTGGATTTGATCCAACAGTGTTTCCAAATCCCGCTGGGCAGGTTTCTACAGTGGGCATACCCGTTACCGTTAAAAAGGTGTCCATCAGTATTTCCGATATTTCCGGCAAGATAATCTGGAGAAAAAATGCGGCGAACACGAATGCGGTCAGCCTGCCAATGGAGACCTTGAGTGCAGGGGTATACCTGGTGAATATCACTTCTGGAAAAGAATGCAGGATCATTAAGCTCGTGAAGAATTAGCATTCAATATTTTTATTACAAATCAACTTCAAAAAAGCAGTCCCACCAGTAGGACTGCTTTTTTATTGACCAGCGAATTTTCTAAATGATGCTATTCAGCTCCTTCAACGATCAGCATTTTTGTGGTGGCCGATCTTTGCCGGATCTTTTTTGCTACTGTATAAAGCTCAGAGTGCCACCATTCCTTTGCTCTTTCAACACTTGGAAATTCAAGCACCACGATCCGCTCAGGATTCCAGTCGCCCTCCAGCGGAATGGTGGTGCCACCGCGAACAACGAAACGGCCATCAAAAGCTGCAACTGCAGCGGGGGTAAGTTTTTTATAAGCCTCATATTCCATCGGATCCGTGATAGCCACTTCAACAATAACAAATGCTTTCATATTGATAATTTTTTGGGTGAAAAGTAATTATTGGGGCACCATTATGTATTTTTTACTGAATAAAAGCTGATTCCCGGAAAAAGATCGGCACAGATTTACAAATTATAAGGGACAATACCTAAATTGTACCCCTTTAAGATATGGCACCTAAAACTTCACCCATTTATAAAGTTTACCTCAAAAAAATTAAGATGAATCGTTCGCTTGCTATTTTGAAATGCGTCGCATTTTTGTCGCTCCTTTTCTTCTTTGTTTCCTGTTCCGACAAACGTTCGGGCAAAGCAAAAGTTTTAGTGTTCAGCAAAACCGCGGGTTACCACCACGAATCGATTGCTGAAGGCAATGTCGCCATCCGCACGCTCGGTACGCAAAATAATTTTGATGTAGACACGACAACAGATGCGGCCATGTTCAATGAGGACAGCCTGAAAAATTATGCTGCGGTTGTTTTCCTGAGCACGACCGGTGATGTGCTGAATTACCAGCAGGAAGCCGCTTTTGAACGTTTCATCCAGGCCGGTGGCGGTTACATGGGTATCCATGCGGCTACCGATACGGAATATGATTGGGGCTGGTATGGAAGATTGGCAGGCGCTTATTTCCTGGATCATCCCGGTATCAATGATACTTTTCCAAATATCCAGGAAGGCGTGTTGAACGTAGTTGACGCCACCAACGCTGCAACCAAACATCTTCCTAAACAATGGAAGCGTACGGACGAGTATTATAGTTTTAAAAAGATCAACAGTGACCTGAAAGTGATAATGACCCTCGATGAAAAAACTTATCGGGGTGGTAAAAATGGTGACAATCACCCGATTGCCTGGTATCATGATTACGATGGAGGAAGGGCGTTTTATACAGAACTAGGGCATACAAAAGAATCTTTCAGTGAAGACAATTACCTGAAACATATCCTGGCCGGTATTCAATATGCCATCGGCGACAATAAAGCACTGGATTATGGCAAGGCTAAAACCCAGTTGCCTCCGGAAGACAACCGCTTCACCAAAACGCAATTGTTCCAGGGCGAGTTGTTTGAACCAACTGAAATGACCGTTCTCCCGAATTTTGATGTATTGATCATCCAGCGCCGCGGCGAGATCATGTTGTACAAGAACGACACGAAAAAAGTAAAACAGGTTGGATACTTCAACGTGTACTATAAAACCAATACGCCAGGAGTAAATGCAGAGGAAGGAATGTTAGGACTTGCAAAAGATCCTGACTTTGCGAAAAACAACTGGATCTACATTTACTATAGCCCGATCGACAGTGCTGTGAATCGCCTGTCACGGTTCGAATACAAAAATGATACGCTTGACAAAGGAACAGAGAAAGTGATCCTCGAGGTAAAATCGCAGCGTGAGATATGCTGTCATACCGGTGGTTCCATCGCCTTCGGTCCAGATAAATTGCTTTATTTTTCTGCTGGAGATAACTCAACCCCTTTTGATGAAAAAGGTGCGAAGTATGTAAACCATGGTTTTGCTCCTTTGAATGATGAGCCCGGCCGTGAGCAATACGATGCAAGAAGGTCATCCGGTAACACCAACGATCTGCGTGGTAAAATTTTAAGGATCCGCGTAAAAGACGATGCTACTTACGAAATTCCTGACGGCAATTTGTTTCCAAAAGGAACCGATAAAACCCGCCCTGAGATCTACGTAATGGGTAACAGGAATCCTTACCGTATTTCTGTGGATCAGAAAAACAGCAATCTTTATTGGGGTGAGGTTGGGCCAGATGCTCAGAATGACAGTCTTGCAACCCGTGGACCGAGGGGATACGACGAAGTAAACCAGGCAAGAAAACCAGGCTTCTTCGGCTGGCCGTTATTTGTAGGAAATAACTACGCTTACCATAATTATAATTACGCAACTGGTGCTGTAGGAGCAAGTTTCGATCCGGCAAAGCCGATGAATGAGTCAAGAAACAATACAGGGCTTGCCCAGTTGCCACCGGCGCAACCAGCCTTTATCTGGTACCCGTACTCAACTTCGCCAGACTTTCCGCAGGTAGGAACAGGTGGTAGAAACGCGATGGCAGGGCCGGTCTATTACACGGACATGTATCCAAAAGAAACCCGCCTTCCTGACTATTACAATGGCAAATTACTCATCTACGAATGGATGCGCGGGTGGATCAAAGCGGTCACCATGCAACCAAACGGCGATTTTGATAAGATGGAACCTTTCTTCCCATCATTGAAAATGAACTCGGTGATCGATATGGAAGTTGGTCCTGATGGTAAGTTATATTTACTGGAATACGGTAACGGCTGGTTCAGCAAGAATCCAGATGCTGGTCTTGCAAGGATAGATTACAATGGTGGAAACCGTCCGCCGGTAATCACCGCTATCAAAGTTGATAAATCCTCTGGCGTATTACCATTGACCATCAAGGCAACCGTTGATGCGAAAGACCTGGAGAAAGACAAAGTGACCTATACCTGGGATCTTGGAAATGGTACCAAAAAGGAAACTACGGTACCGGAACTTTCTTATACTTACGAGACAGCCGGCGATTTCCAGGTTTCTGTAGAAGCCAAAGATGA
>JAURWD010000014.1 GCA_030655145.1 Ferruginibacter sp. | reverse complement strand
TCGGCCCCGGTGAAACACATTTATATAAGTTCGCGGTAGTTCAAAACGGAACTTATTGGTACCATTCACACACCGGTCTGCAAGAACAGGCGGGCATGTATGGGGCGCTTATTTTCAAAAAAAGAAATATGCCTGCCTTGGATTCTCACGCACCGGGTTTGCATAAAACAATCGTACTAAGCGAGTGGACCGACGACAATCCCACCCAGGTGCAACGCCGCCTGCGCACGGCAAACGATTGGTTTGCCATAAAAAAGCGAAGCACACAGAGCTATAGCGAAGCCATTCGTGCCGGCGCCTTTAACACCAAGCTCACAAATGAGTGGAAACGCATGAAGGCAATGGACGTGAGCGATGTGTTTTATGAGCGCTTCCTGGCAAACGGAAAACCGGCCGATAGTCTCACCGGGTATAAGCCCGGGGACCGGGTCAACTTGCACGTCGTTAATGCCGGTGCCTCTTCTTACTTCTGGTTACAATACGGCGGTGGTAAACTAACGGTAACGGGTACTGATGGAAATGAGCTGGTACCGGTTGAGGTTGACCGGTTGATCATCGCTCCCGCGGAAACCGTGGATCTCGTTGTAACGATCGGGGAGCACTCCAGTAATGAATTTAGGGCAACTGCGGAAGATCGCACGGGCTACTCGTCTGTTTGGCTGGGAAGCGGGCAACGCAAACCTGCACCGCAACTGCCACGCCTCGCTTATTTCGAAGGGATGAAGATGATGAACTCCATGATGAACATAGATGGTTCCATGAACGACATGGGTATGAAGATGAGCCTGCAAAAAATGGATATGAACAGCGTCATGTATCCCGAGATCACCGGCAGTGCGCCACCGGCTTCCACTGCTGATTCTATGGACATGAGCCACCAGCAGTCAATGCGGACGGATACCACTTTGATGAGCGACACGAGCCAAGCAGCTATGCCTGCTATGCATGATCACAGCAAGATGGAAGGAACTTCAATGACAGGGCTTACAACGCTAAATTATGCGATGATGCGCTCCCCGGTGAGCACGGCTTTACCGGACGGGCCAGTCAAAACGCTTCAATTTGATCTTACCGGTAACATGAACCGTTATGTGTGGACGCTGGATAATAAAACCGTCAACGAAGCGGATCGCATCCTTGTAAAAAAAGGAGAGAACGTGCGCCTCATTCTAACCAATAATTCCATGATGCGCCACCCCATGCACCTGCATGGGCACGACTTTCGTGTCGTAAACGGGCAGGGTGATTTCGCGCCGCTGAAAAATGTCCTTGACATTATGCCCATGGAAACCGACACGATTGAATTTGCTGCCAACCAGGACGGCGACTGGTTCTTCCATTGCCATATTTTGTATCATATGATGGCGGGTATGGGCCGGGTCTTCACCTATGAAAATTCAGCACCGAACCCGGATCTTCCGGATAAGAAGCAGGCCGATCGCATGTTTAAGATGGACAACTCGATGACTCACCTCATGGCGAGAGTTGGCCTCGAAACAAACGGCAGCGATGGCGAAGTGATGTTGTCAACCAACCGGTATGCGTTGCAGGGACTCTGGCACCTGGGTACCCAGCCACACCATGGATATGAGACAGAGATCGCCTTTGGCAGGTATCTCGGTGTGAATCAATGGTTGTTTCCGTACGTGGGTTTTGACTACCACCATAATTCGGAAAAGTTCGAAATGAAGGATGAATCAAGTGAGTACAAAAACCTGTTCGGCCAGGTAAGTAATAAGAACAATCGTAAAACTTTTACTATTGGTCTGCAGTATACCACACCGTGGTTAATGTTGGCAGACGCCCGCGTTGACGGCAACGGGAAATTTCGTTTTCAATTAAGCCGCGAAGACATTCCAATCACACCGCGGCTTCGTTTTGCATTTATGGCCAACACCGATAAAGAATACATGACGGGCTTCCGCTATATTGTTTCAAAATGGTTTTCTTTATCTACACACTACGATACTGACATGGGCCCTGGCGTCGGCGTGACCCTCAATTATTAAGCGATTTTATTGGTGCTTGAACGGCACATCTTTTTCCTTGTTCCACGCAGGTGCAACCATGCTACAATTTTACATTTGTGTTGGATACCCGTAGGAGGTTACCTTTGGACCGATGAGATTCCTGGCATTCATAATGGCCTTTATTATTTTGGCGATCAGCGTGGTTCCCTGCGCCGACCAGGCGTCAATTACTTCCGGTGGACAAGGAAATGAAATCGCCGCTCAGCATGCCGACCCTCCGCTGGAAGACCATGCAGATGAATGTTCTCCTTTATGCACCTGCAGTTGTTGCGCCGGTTTTGCCATCCTCGGTACTCCCAGCAAGATTTCCGGTGTCCAGATCCTTCCTTCAAAACAATACAGCAGCTTGCTGATCTCTCCAACGTTCAGTATTCACTTCGCCATCTGGCAACCTCCACGAGTCGTGTAATTTTTTTTTTCATTATTAGTGACGTGTACGCCTGCCCGCAGTACAGCGTCTATACTTTCACGTAAGCATTCTTTAGATGTTAGCAAAAATTATAGAATTCAGTATTCGTAATAAGATCATCATTGGCCTCGGTACGCTTGCGCTGATCGCCTGGGGGCTCTGGAGCGCAAATCAACTCGCCATAGATGCCCTCCCGGATGTTACCAACAACCAGGTGCAGGTAATTACCAAATCGCCAACCCTTGCTGCGCAGGAGGTAGAGCAGTTTATTACCTCGCCCATCGAACGGGCCATGGCAAACCTGCCGGACCTGGTGGAGATGCGCTCCTTTTCTCGTTTCGGACTTAGCGTGATCACCCTCGTTTTCGCCGATGATGTAAATATTTATTTCGCCCGCCAGTTGATGTCAGAAAAATTGAAATCCGCTGCCCAAAATATCCCCGAGGAATTTGGTACCCCTGAGTTGGCTCCTGTTACAACAGGGCTGGGTGAAATTTACCAGTACATCCTGCATCCTAAAAAAGGCAGCGAAGCAAAATACTCCGCGATGGACCTGCGCACCATGCAGGACTGGATCGTGGCCCGCCAGCTTTACGGCATTCCCGGCGTAGCCGAAGTCACGGCTTTCGGAGGTATTACCAAGGAGTACGAAGTATCCATCAATCCACTCCAGTTGAAAGCCATGGATGTTACGGTCGCGGAAATATTCGAGGCCCTGGAAAAAAATAATGAGAATACCGGCGGCGCGTACATCGACAAAAAGCCCAATGCTTATTTCATCCGCGGTGTGGGGCTTGTAAATACCATGGCCGACATTGAACACATTCTTGTCCGCCGCCAGGCAAACGGCATTCCAGTTACCATCCGCGACGTTGCAACGGTGCAACTGGGTTCACCGCCGCGGTATGGCGCCATGACTTACAATGGAGAAAAAGAAGTGGTTGGCGGCCTCGTGCTCATGTTAAAGGGAGCCAACAGCGCGGAAGTGGTAGGGAAAGTGAAAGAGCGCATGGAATCGATCAAAAAATCATTACCCGCTGACGTGGTCATCGAACCCTTTCTCGATCGAACCAATTTGATCAACCGCGCCATCAGCACGGTTGAAACTAACCTGGTGGAAGGTGCCCTCATCGTGATCTTTGTTCTCGTACTTTTTCTCGGCAATTTTCGGGCGGGGCTGATAGTCGCTTCTGCGATACCGTTATCGTTGCTATTTGCGCTTGGGATGATGAATGTTTTCGGCGTTTCTGCAAATCTCATGAGTCTGGGTGCCATAGATTTTGGATTGATCGTGGATGGCGCGGTAATTATCGTTGAAGCCTCCATGCATTACCTGCTCGTGAGTAAATTCCACCGTAGGTTAACGCAGGGCGAGATGGATTCCGCGGTTGCGACCAGCGCGAAACAAATGATGACCTCCGCTGCGTTTGGCCAGGTGATCATCCTGATCGTGTACCTGCCGATCCAATCACTGCAGGGAATTGAAGGAAAAATGTTTCGCCCCATGGCACAAACCGTGGGCTTTGCCATCATCGGCGCGTTATTGCTGTCGCTCACCTATATACCCATGATCTCGACTTTATTTCTCTCGAAATCAAACCTGCACAAAAGAAATTTTTCTGATAAAATGATGGATGCGTTTCAACGTTGGTACGCACCGATCCTCAAAAAGGCCATCCGGTTTAAATACCTCATTCTATCAATCGCGGCGGGCTTGCTGCTGGTGAGCATTTTAATTTTCAGCCGGCTCGGCGGTGAGTTTATTCCAACGCTGGAAGAAGGGGATTTTGCCATTGAGTTTACGCTGCCACAGGGCTCATCCATTACGCAAACAACCGAGACCGTCATGCAGGCACAACGCATGTTGAAAGACCGGTACCCGGAGATCCGTATGATCGTTGGCAAAACAGGTAGCGCGGACGTGGCCACTGATCCGATGCCGCCGGAAGCTTCCGACCTGATAGTTATTTTGAAAGACAAAAAAGAATGGACCACCACCGATGATTTTTACGATCTCGGGGACAGTATGCAACAAACCTTGAATGATATCCCGGGTGTGTACGCGGAACCGAGTCAGCCCATACAGATGCGGTTTAATGAACTCATGACCGGCATCCGGCAGGATGTGGCGATCAAAATTTTTGGTGAACAGATGGATACCCTTGCCCTGTATGGTCAGCGGGTAGCCAATGCCATTCGCTCCATCGAGGGCATCACGCAACCGCTGGTGGAACGGGTAAGTGGTCTGCCGCAAATTATGATCCGGTACGACCGGGAAAAACTGGCGGGTTATGGGTTGCACATTCATGATGTCAACAACCTGATCACGACCGCTTTTGCAGGTAAGGCCGCCGGCGTAGTGTATGAAAATGAACGACGCTTCGACCTGGTCGTGCGCCTGGATAGTACCTACCGGAGATCCATAGACGATGTAAATGAATTGTTCATTCCCACCCCCGGTGGAAACCAGGTTCCACTGTCACAGGTGGCGGTGGTCTCTTACCAGGTTGGTCCGGCCCAGATCAGTCGCGATGATGGCCGCCGGCGTATCGTGGTAAGTTTCAATGTGAGTGGGAGAGATGTGAAGTCAGTGGTGGAGGAGGTGCAGGAAACGCTGGATAAAAAAGTTACCCTCGCCCCCGGATATTTTTATAGTTACGGTGGCGCCTTCGAAAACCTGGAACGGGCTTCTGACCGGTTGTTGATCGCGGTACCACTGGCTTTGTTATTGATCTTCCTCTTGCTGTATTTTACATTCCATTCTGTAAAACAGGCCGCGCTTATTTTTACGGCGATACCAATGGCGGCGATCGGTGGTGTGTTTGCCCTGTTGTTTCGCGGTATGCCTTTCAGCATTTCTGCTGGTGTAGGCTTTATTGCGTTGTTTGGCGTAGCGGTCCTCAATGGGATCGTATTGATCGGCACGTTCAACCAGCTTGCGAAGAATGGCGTAACTGATGTCATCGACAGGGTGATGCAAGGCACAAAGATCCGGCTGCGCCCCGTGCTCATGACAGCGGCTGTTGCCTCGCTCGGATTTCTGCCGATGGCGCTTTCCTCCGGGGCAGGTGCCGAAGTACAACGGCCGCTGGCAACTGTTGTCATTGGTGGACTCCTTACAGCGACGCTGCTTACCCTCATCGTGCTTCCCTTACTCTATATTATTTTCAGCAACCGTCTCTTAAAAGGTAGTGCGATAAAGCAGGTACTCGTAGCAGTTAGTGTACTGTTTTCCTCTTTAGCCTTCGCGCAGGAAAACCAGCGACCGGAACGCATCAGTCTCGCAGCAGCTTATGATACTGCCCTGAAAAATAACCTGCAGCTTTCTTCTGTCGATCTGCAGGTACAGCAAAGTAAAGCCTTGCAAAAGACCTGGCTGGACGTTCCACGAACGGGATTCTTTGTAGAGAATGAAGATCTTACACCCGCGGATAAGCGGGGGATTTTAAAGATCGGTTTTTCCCAAAGTATCGAGTGGATCGGGGTGTATAAAGCCAGGCGCAATTTGTTAACGGAACAGGTGAAATCTGTCGAGGTTTCCCGCCTGGTAAAAGCGCTGGAACTTCGGAAAGATGTGCAGGCAGTATATTTCACCCTGTGGTACCTCGAAAATAAGCAGGTGCTCTGGCAGAGACTGGACAGCATCTATCGGTCGCTTGCAAGCGCTGCCGTGCTCCGTGTTCGAACCGGCGAAAGCGCCGGGCTCGACAGCATCGCCGCGATTGCCCGCTCCCGCGAAGTAGCTGTGCAATTGCACCAACTCGCCCGTGATGTACAAGTGCAACAACAGCAATTAAAAAAGCTGTTGGGCACTGAAATTATTTACCTGCCCGACACCGGTAAACTTCAAAAGCCCCCGGCAGAAGCAGAACTATTTTTCAGTGGTTCCCATCCGAACCTGCTGCGCCAGCAACAAAATATAAATGTGGCCAACGCCGACATAAAAGTGCAGGAGCAGAGCCGTAAGCCAAATTTTGAAGGCAGGTTTTTCTCCCAGCGGCTGTATGGTTTGTCCAATCCCTTTTCCGGATTTTCAGTATCGGTTGGCATACCGGTTTTTGGTGGTAACAGTTTCAGGAATAGGATCAGGGCAGCGGAACTGGAAGCCCGCTACCAGCAGCAGGTACTGGCCTATGAAACCTTGTCACTGCGTACTGGTTATGAACAAGAGCAGCAACAGTTATTAAAAGACCGTGAAATGCTTACCTACTACGAAGAAACCGGCCTCGCCCAGGCAGCGGCCATCATCCGGTCTGCCAACATCGCGTATCGTGCAGGTGAAATCAGCTTCGCCGAGTTGTCGCAATTTCTAACGCAGGCAATTGATATAGAAAAAAATTATTTAGAAGTGTTGAATCAATATAACCAGGCAGTCATCCGGTTAAATTATTATTTAAACAAGTAGATCATGATCAAAAGAATTTTCATCCCGCTGTTTGTCAGCGCGTTCATATTTTCCTGCGGTGAAAAAAAAGCCGAACCGGTGGGCGAGACAACCGTTGAACCGGCCGAAACAGCAAGCGATATTGTTACACTCACGGCGCTGCAAATAAAGACTGCCGGTATCGGTCTTGGTACCATCGACCAAAAAAATTTACAAACCGCGGTGCGTGCGAGTGGAATGCTCATTGTGCCAAACCAAAACAAGGCCCTGGTAACTTCTGTACACAGTGGGGTGATTAAATCGCTCTTTGTGCAGCCGGGAAATTTCGTTAAAAAGGGACAGGCCATCGCGACCATCATCAATCCCGGCATTGCCGGCCTTCAACAACAATTGCAAACAGTAAATGCCCAGTTGAACCTGGCCCAGGTTGAGTTGACAAGGCAAAAAGAACTGGTCGCCGGGAATGCTGCCCCGCTAAAAAATGTACAACGCATCGAAACGGAGCTGGTCACGTTAAAGGCTACACGCAATTCACTCGTTCAACAATTACAAGCCATGGGCTTATCCAGTGCCGGAGTTGCCAGGGGTAACATCAGCACCACCTTGACGATCGCGGCACCGATCAGTGGAACCATCAGCGAGGTGTCGGCCCAGATCGGGTCTAACGTAGACGCCAGCACGGCGATTGCGCAGATCGTAAACAACTCGCAGCTTCATGTCGACCTTTTTGTTTATGAGAAGGATCTTGCAAAATTGCAATCTGATCAAACGATTCATTTTACGCTAACCAATAATCCCGGCAAGGAATATGATGCGCAGATCTATTCTATTGGTACTGCTTTTGTTCATGAAACCAAAACCATTCCCGTGCATGCGATCGTAAAAGGCGATAAAACGGGATTGATCGAAGGAATGAATATTTCAGCCGTCATCAGCCTGGGTGATTCCGTTGTGCCTGCGGTACCGGCAGAAGCCATTGTGAGTGCGCAGGGGAATGATTATATCTTTTTATTGATGGATGGTACAACCGGCGACGCGGCCCGGGCCACCCAGTTCAAACGGATCCCGGTGGTAAAGGGAACTTCAGGTGCAGGCTATACCGAAGTGAAATTTTTAGAAGACCTTCCCGCCAACGCACGCATCATTACCCGCGGCGCTTTTTTTGCGCTGGCAAAGATGATTAATACCGGTGAAGAAGAA
>JAURWD010000230.1 GCA_030655145.1 Ferruginibacter sp. | reverse complement strand
AATGCAAAGCAGAGGCGTTGCAGGTCGTACCAAACAGCATGGTTATTGGTCGTGTTCATTTCTTCAACGCCGTTTTTGCTGGTTTGCATCCAGTCTAGAAACGCTGTAAACCAGTGCTGCAGCCCACCCTGGTCCTTAGTTGATAAGCAAGGAGATTTTTGGAGCAAGCCAATTCCGTCGATTAATTTTACAAAATGCCGCGTATCGATCAGCCCATAGCCGCGACCGGTAGTCCGGCCTTTTACCGCCTGCGCAAAATCCAGGTTCGGGTTCATTTTTGTTGCCGTATCTAAAAACCAGGTGCGTAACAATGTGCCTGCATGCCGGGCATATTTATCTTCTCCTGAAAAATACCAGGCAAGCCCCAGCGTGTAGACCGCCTCACATACTTCAGCCAGGTAGATCTTGTCCATATACTCCTTCACCTCGGGGTTGATCTGCCCATCTTTATTCATGTAGGGTACGCCGCCCGGTTTTGAACTGTCGGGCCAAAAGTAAGGCGCTATGCTCATGTAATCGTGCTTATTTCCACTGGGTGGGAAATTTGTTTTTTCCATCACGCTCACCGGGCGCTGAGATAGCGCCTGTGCTGCGTCGGAAATAAGCTGGAGATACGCAGGCATCAGGGCGGAATCCTTTGCGAGGATGCGTTTTTTATTCGTTTCCAGCACTTTTGCGTCCAATGAAAGTACGCCTGGCGTAGTCTGTACACGCTGTCCTGATCCAGGTATCGTCATTATAACGACAGCAAGAATAACAAATGATATTTTTTTCAACAACCCCATGATTTTTCTTACGACTGTTTCTTTTCGAGGAAATCTTCCCTCATGGGTGAAAAAATGTCAACTAACACGCCGGCTTCCAAACACACCGCACCGTGCAAACTATTTGACGGAACATAGAAAACGTCGCCCGCTTTCAATATTCGTTTTACAGCATCAATCTCAATTTCGAACACACCGCTTTCGACGTTGGTAACCTGCACGTGTAAGTGATGGTGAATCGTCCCGATCCCGCCGGTTTCAAATTCCACCCGAACCAACATCACCTGCTCGTCGTAGGCCATGATCTTGCGACGAATGCCTGGCGCCATTTCTTCCCATTCTATGGAGGCATTTTCTATAAAGTTTTTAACTGATCCTTCCAGCGTATTTGTTGTTGTCATAGTGCTTTCGTTCGTTGTGAGCATCTTGTTCCTGGTTAAATTACGACCCTTCTTATTATTGAAGGAATGCGGCCCTGCTAAAGTTATGATGATATTTATTTTCGTTTTGCTTTCCGCTGGATAACCTAATTCGTCTCGCTTGGTTAAAATAGAATCTTAATAAACGGGGGGCGATTTTTAACAGAAAGTTTGATGATCATCAATAAATTTTAGATGCATGTGCAACAATCGATGGTGTAATATTAGGGGCGATGTAACAACCGTTGATTCGCACGTGGAAAATATTTGCTTAATAATTTGGCACTTCTGTTAGAAAAAATTCAAAAACATACCGCTTCCGGGACTAAATTCTGTAAGAATTGATTCCGGGAACCGTACCGGGAACGGTGCCGGTAATTTCCCGGAGCAGAATAAATTTTCCCTATTTTCACTATCGATATGGAAAAACAAACGACCATTAAAGACATAGCAATTGCCTTGCGATTATCCACTTCTACCGTAAGCCGGGCACTTCGCGATGCACATGACATAAAACAGGACACTAAAAAAGCAGTGAAGGAGCTTGCGGAGAAACTGGACTATCAGCCCAACAAATTAGCGCTGAGTTTATTGAATCGCCAGACCCACACGATCGGGGTCATCATTCCGAACCTTGACTATGTGTTGTCCACCATGGTGAAAGGTATTGACGAGGTCGCTCTAGAAGCCGGCTATACCGTGATGGTTTGTCAAAGTGATGAAAGTTTTGGCCGCGAGATCGTCAATACAAAACGCCTGCTCGACAGTCTCGTAGATGGATTTATTGTTTCAGTTTCGAGTGAGACAAAAGTCTTCGAACACATCAGGAAGATCCAGCAGAAAAAAATTCCATTGGTGCTCTTCGATCGCGTGGTGAATAATATTGATTGTCCGAAAGTGCGGCTCGATAATGTAGCAGGCGGCATCCAGGCAACGCAGCACCTCGTGGACCAGGGGTATAAAAAGATTGCTATCCTGGCGGGGCCGGAGAATTTAAATATCAGCAACAAACGAATGGAAGGTTACCTGCAGACACTCAAACTAAACGGTTTGAAAGTTGATAACCGTTTCATCATTCATTGCGACTTCAACCAGCAATATGCGTACGAGGCCACGAAAGAATTATTGGCCATGCGCAATCCGCCGGATGCGATTTTCACGATCAGCGATCGGATGGCGATCGGGGCCATGCTTGCCATAAAAGAAAAAGGGCTGAGTATGCCCGGCGATATTGGGCTTGTCGGTTTTAACAATGAGCCGGTAACCAGTCTCGTTAGTCCGTCCATTTCAAGCGTGGAAATGTACTCGTTCGAGATGGGGAAAGCGACGGCAAAATTATTCATCGAAATGTTACACAGCGAAGACGCTATGCAGCCGGCGGAGATCGTCATTAAACCAAAAATATTTGTCCGCGAATCTTCTTTACGGATTCCGCTGAAGAAAACAAAGTCTTGAGCTAGCCACGTCACGAGCGATCCCGGTTCTTCCGCTGTTGGCCACCAGGCCGACTTTCAGCACAGTTCCTTATTGATACTAACGGTAGCCTGGAACGCTTGGAAAATCCAGCGTTCCATTACTATTTTTTTGAAATTATCGTATCTTGAAATAGAATATAACGCTATTAAGGGGGACCAAGTCCTTAGTAGTTGATGAAAAGCATGTCCATAAAAACAAAAGAGTAACCGGTGGAGTGTTACAACTCATATGGGTTCTTGCGCTGCCTTTCATTTATATTCTACTTTGAAAAGCTATTCTGAAAAGAATGGCTTTTTTTAGGACTGCCGGTAACGAATCCCGCTCGTTCGAACCACTGCACAAAATTGAAGCTGGCCAGCTTCGCGATATATTTGTCATTGCTGACTTATTCAAATTATGATCATTCATACAACCGCCAAAACATCTGAAGACCTTACTGGAATTCTCGAACTACAACAGAAGAACCTGGTGAAAAACATTTCGCCGGAGGAAGCCAGCAGCCAGGGTTATGTCTCGGTTGTGCATAGTTTCGAAGATCTTAAAAAACTGAATGATGAGGAACCGCACCAGGTTGTTCAATCGGGTTCCGCTATCGTTGGATACATTCTTGCGATGACGAAAAAGGCAAAGACAGATATACCCTTGTTGATTCCCATGTTCGGGCTTTTTGACGAACTGATGTTTCGCGGAAAACCTGTTTCAACTTTCAATTACATGGTTGTCGGCCAGGTGTGCATTGATACCGGTTTTCGTGGTACAGGGCTCTTCGACGAATGCTACCAGGCTTACAAAAAGCGGCTTTCAACCAAATATTCATTTGCCGTTACCGCGATAGCGACTTCCAATACGCGTTCTGCAAGGGCCCATGAAAGAATGGGATTCTCGGAGCTGCACCGTTTTACCGATCCTGCCGGCGTGGAGTGGAGTGTGGTAGTTTGGGACTGGCAGTTGGATCCTGCTTAAGAAAAGTGTTGCCTGTATCCCCGGTTTGCTAACTTAAAAATTTCTCTTTCCTGATGCAAAACTTTCCCTTGGATGCTTGCATTAAATGTCGGCTCCGCCCTGAATTGAGTTCGTGAAAACCTTTCCAGTTTGCTACTTTGTCGTTTCTTTTATTATATTTTAGTTGCCAAAAACAAAACTCATGAGGATGTACTTTGCCGCGATTATATTGTTAGTAGTGACGCAATCCAGGGCGCAGAAAGTAGAGACGGTTTACCAAAAATCCGGCGATAGTTCCGCCAATTTATATGTCGTCGTGCATCCACCCTCGCTTCCCTTAAAAGGTTACCTGCTGCTGATCCCCGGCATGTTTCAAAAAGCGGCTGATGTGTTGGTTCAAACCAACCTGGCAAAGCATGCCGCGAACCAGGGATTGTTAACCGTTGTGCCCACGTTCAGTACTGGGATCGCTTCGGTTGGCATTGACCTGACCACGCAAGAGGATCTGAGGAAATTATTACAACACCTCGCCGCAAAATATGATCTGGGCCGGTTACCATTTTACCTTGGCGGTTTCTCCATTGGGGGAACTTGTGCGATCCGTTATGCGGAGCTCGCGTTAAGCAATGATATCGATCCAAAACCTGTAGCTGTCTTTGCAATTGATGCGCCGCTTGATTTTGAAAGGATGTATAACAATATGTTACGGGAAGCCCGGCTAACGGGCTCTGGCGGGGATGCGCTTGCAGAATCAAACTATATGCTCAACTACTTCAACCGGGTCTTTGGTGGCTCACCAGCCCAGGCGCTGGGGAAATATAGAGAGCTGTCACCATACTCTTTTACTGATACCACACAAGCTGCCATAAAATCTCTCATCAATTTACCGTTACGCTTGTATACCGAGCCTGACATTCATTGGTGGCTCCGCGATGGCGTTGACTATTCGTTGATGAACGCATTTGACTTTGCGGCTCTCGCGAATGAGTTGAAACGGTTAGGGAATACAAAAGTGGAGTTGATCACGACAGACAACAAAGGGTACCGGAATGGCGGCAAGCAACGGCATCCACATTCCTGGAGCATTGCTGAGCAAGTCGATCTCGTGGCCTGGTTAAAAAAGCAGCAGGCTAAATAACTACCTAACACTCACCACTACTCGCTGGTAGCGGGTGAGGCTCGGCGTTCCACTGTCGGACACCTCCAGGATCACATGGATAGTGTCTCCTTTTTTTGCATCTTTTGGAACCTTAAAAGATGCCGCCGCTTGATTCATTCCTGTTAACTGGATCTTTCCCGCGTAAGAATCTACTTCTTCATACTGCCACCACTTGTAATGAAGGTTGTCTCCATCCGGATCTTTCACCGTGGATTTTAATTTAACCCGTGTTCCTACGCTTGCGGCGATATTGTTTGCTCCTACCAGTTTAACCACCGGTGCATGGTTCGCTTTTTCATACCCATTCACACACCAGTCGGCCCGAGCTGCGAAATCATTTTGTAAAGCCGTGATCCAACGGGTTTGTGGATAGGCTGCATCTAACTTTTTGGTAAATGGATTGTAGTCGGTCACATGCTTACCATCTTCCCAACGATTGGGATTTGCGGCAGCTTGAACCATGCGGCCGCCCCAGCCTCCGTACGAAGCATCTTCCATATTTCTCAGTCCAACATCCACGAGGTAAAAGAAAGCCGGTGAATCTCCCTCCGAAATAAAATCATACTGGCCAAGTCCAAACTTCTTTGCTTCGCGAATATCCCCGTGGGTGTGTTCGGGATCATTTTCAATGGCCGTGCCGTCGCCCCAGAGGTAATAAGAAGCTAGCAGCGGTCCGTGGTTGAACTTAATGTTTTCAGAAAACCAGGGACCTCGCAAGGTGCGTTGCAGTTCTGCCGGCACAAATCTTGTCCAGGGATAGGCAAGGCACCAAAACTGGTCGGAGTTATACATAACGCGGATTGCTGGCCAGGCAACTGAAATATATTTTTGATAGGTTGCGTCCTGGTCAAGCACCATGTAAAGGATAGCCTTGCGGGAGACTTTCTCCCGGATCGCTGACCAGTTATTCTTTGTGTTATATTCTTCCTCGATAGATTTCAATGCACGAGCCACGGTATTGGTGCCACCCCAAATTTGCAGGTAAATTGGTGCGGTAGTTGAATCCAATAATTTTTGTTTTATAAAATCAGATCCTTCCGTATCAGCAAACATGGCGCCCTCAAAATCGATGTTGCCTACCCGGGTAACCTGTTTCAAAGATTCCGGGCTTGGATACTTTTTATCGTGTTGTAACAGGGTGGGGTATACGCTTGCATACTTATCGATGAATTCCTGTATCCAGGTTGTTCCCGGCCAACGCAAGGCGGCGAGCGAGCCATAGCGCTCTTTCGTATTTTTCATTTCTGACGTAAACATAGTTCCCTTGCCGTCACCCTTATAATGCCATTGCGAACTACTGTAGATGAGTCCTTCAATTGAAAATTCATTGGCGTACAGTAACAACCTGATAAATGAATCCTGGTCGTCCACTTCCCCATCGGTTGTTACGATGGTTCGTACCCTTGGCGAGGGCGATTGGGAAAGCGCGGGGTGTGCCCAAACGACCAAAATCATAAGGAGTGTTGAGAAGAGAAGGCGTTTTTGCATACAGAAACTTTTAAGCATGTTGGCAATTCGCTTTGAATGGCATTGAGTTCAGACAAATTAAGTAATTGTGACTGCTTTCCATTAAATTGGTTGAGGCTATTTAAAAATTAACTTGTCAAATCATTTTCCATGAAGGAAAACTCAGGGACTGTAACGGTGAAGGAAAATTTTCCGGTGCAACCGGAAACGCTTTGGAATGCCTGGACCAATCAGCAGTTGATCTCACAGTGGTTTGGCTCAGATCCCGCAGGGACAGTATTAAGCGCTTCGCTTGATGTTCGGCCAGGTGGCAAATTTTCAATTAGCTTTCGAGATGATGATCAAACTCAACACACCTGCTCCGGTATTTACCGTGAGGTAGCGCCGGGACAACGCTTGTCCTTTACATTTACCTGGCAGAATGAACCCGGCACAGAAGCCCTCATCGAATTAACTTTCTTCGCTCATAGCGGCTACACGTCCCTGTTATTAGAACATCATAACCCGGGAAGTGCCGCCCTCCACAACTATGAATTGGGATGGAAAAACACACTGGCAAAACTTTACACTTTATTGGCTGCTTAAAAACCTTCGCCTTGAAATGGTAATTTTCCAAATGGCGTTGCATAAAAAAACCACTTACCGAAGTAAGTGGTTTACATTAATTGATGATAGAATATTGAAGACGGGCTCAGCCCAATTTATTTTCCGAACGCGCTTTTCAGTTTGCTCACCGCCAGACCCATTGCCTCCTTTGCCTGTGGCACTACGGCAGCCATTCCAAAAAATTCATGCGTTACACCATTGTACAACTGGTAGTCGGTTTCAACCTTCGCATCTTTTAATTTGTCGGCTAACAATTTTCCTTCTGTCATCAACGGATCAATCTCCGCGCCGATGATCAATGTTTTTGGAAGTCCTGCAAGATTAGCTTTAACCAGGCTTACGCGTGGGTCAGCAGCTTGGGCCATTGACGCAAGCGCATTCTTCGCAAACCATTCCATCATCGGTTTGTTCAAAGGTTTTGCTGCTGCAAACTTTGTATAGCTCTCGCTGTTCATGT
>JAURWD010000331.1 GCA_030655145.1 Ferruginibacter sp. | reverse complement strand
TATCAACGGTGTTTTGTAACGTGTCATAAAAACTTTGTTGTTATTAATGAAATAATTTACTCCAGTTAGCATCCGCGGCAGCTTCCAGCTCTGCCTGCTTTTTATCCCAGTCTTTCAGGGTGTTATTAAAGAACTTGTTATAAAAAAGAAACAGCCTGCCATCCACTATTTTAAAAGTTGCCGGATCGATGCTGACTTTTTCAGCAGACGCTCCCATCGCATATGCACACCAACCGCCATAGGCAGGCTCATATTTAGCAGGTTGCTTTTTGAAAAGTTCTTTATTGGCGTTATTTGAAAAATAATAATTGACGCCCTGGTAAAAGACAGCCAAATCCTCTTTTCCTTTTTCCGCATGACCAAGGTTGAAATAGGCAACAGGATCGTACCCCTGGATCGCGACCTGGCTTTTTAGATTAAAATGCGTTTTTCGCAGTGATTCCTGTGCGGTTACTTTCGACGAGAGAGCTACAAAGAGCAGGATAGCAAGGCCTATTTGTTTCATGAACATGAATATTTTACACTAAGGACGAGGCCATGTCCATTTCCTTTCAAAATTTTTTAAATTTTTTTTTGGAGGGCGAAATACTGGTGAGCGTTGCTTTGAATAAGCAGTAACAACACAAAATGAAATGACTTTGGAGTACGTGGGAACAGGTTACATAATAATTTAAGTAATGGCAGTAGGGCTGGATGATGGCAACCGCTCCTACTTGTTGATTCAGGCAGAAGATTTCAACGGATGTACTTGGCTGGCGGGAAAGTTTTTTGATCAGACCTGATTAAGCAGTCAATAAATTTGGCGCCTGATTGAATGAGCACGAAGGCAATTTTTTGGCTCCTGATTTCCGGCTTAAGCCGGCCTAATAGAAGTTGAGGAAAAGTCTATGGAAAACAGTGCAGTCATAAACGAGCTACCAGCTCTTGCGGCCGGAAGCGAGGTAGGTAAGATGTATAAAGTTTGGAAGCGAGCGCCTTGAAGGGATGTTACATTCACAAGAGAAACTCGAGGTTATTTTTTTAATTCGATCTATAGGGAATTGATATTTTAAAGGTGGACCCAATATTTTGCTGCGAGTGAACGATGACCTGTCCACCATTTGCTTCTAATATATTTTGAACCGTGGCGAGGCCAATGCCTGTGCCGAGGTTGCCATAGCGATCTTCTACCCCAAGTGTTTGTCGTTGCTCAAAAATTATATCAAGATGCTGTTCTGCTATTCCGCATCCATTATCGGAAACATCAAAATAATGAAACCCATCATTACTAAGACAGCTGATATCAATCACGCCTCTCTCTTTATCATTGTATTTGATGGCATTGGTGATGAGGTTCTGAAATACCTGTTGCAGCGAAGTCTTGTTCATGGCAACCCGGGGAAACTTTCCTGTAAGTCTTATTTCAATGTCTTCGGGTGGCGCTATAAGGTTGATCACCTTTTCAAGGATGGCGCGGGAGTCAACCGATTCACCTGCTTCGAACCCTTGGTTCATCATTTCAGATTGGGCCAGGATGTCATCCACGAAGACCAATAATTCTTTAGCACTTCTGTCAATAAGATCAAGACAATCATTGGCATTTTCGTCGAAGGAGTTTTCATAATTTTTTTTGAAAGACCGGCTGATCATAGAAATATTAGCCAGCGGTGTTTTCATATCATGAGATACCAAATGAGCAAAATTTTTGAGACTCTTATTTGCGGATTGCAATTCCTGCTGGGCGATATTGAGGGAGTTGATCTTTTTTTGAAGCTCCAGCCGGGTGACCACCTGTTGGGCCAGTCCCTGGAGGGCATCCAATTGTTCTGCAGAAAGGTTGTTCACTTTCGAATCCAGCACACAGATCGATCCCAGCACATACCCTGCTGGCGTAACCAATGGTGCGCCGGCATAAAAAACCGCATTGGGTTGGTGAGTAACGAGTGGGTTAGCAGCAAAACGTTCGTCTTCGCGGAGATCGGGCACCACCGTCACCTTATCGGGCTCCATAATGGTATAATTACAAAATGAAAATGCCCTTGGGGTTTCATTTATATCGATTCCTAAATGTGATTTAAACCATTGCCTGTCTTTGTCGAGGAAGGTTATTAAAGAAGCGGGTACCTGGCAGATCTGCGCCGCAATTTTTGTGATGCTATCATACTCTACTTCCGAAATGGTATCCAATACCTCGTAATCATATAATTCTTTAAGCCGTTGTTGTTCGTTTTTTGGTATTGGATAGGTACTCATGTGGCAGTTTCCGATCTAACGCAGTTAGGATTGAAAAATTGCCAGAAAGAATCATAATAAGCTGATCGATTGCAATTTGTGCCCATTTGATTAAACAAACGTCCTTGTAGAATATCGAAGTCCAGTTCAAACGAAGAACTCTTTAACGAATGATCCAGGAAAAGTTTATTTAATCCAGCTCCCGTTGATTAGTAATATCAAAAAAAATTAAATTTGAAAACTTGGTCGGCAGTAGAAATTTAAGTTCACGGACCGGCATACATCACTCGATTAATTTGACAGGATACAATGAACAAAGCATACTGGTTTACTGTCTTGCGAATAGCAGGGAGTTTTTACAACTGTTGGCTTCCGATTTATTTATTAGTATTCGTCATCCCAGATGGTATGGTAACATGAGTTAACCTACTTACTCAAAAAACCCAACCCTTAACCGCAGAAATTTTAGAACCAATTTCGTAAACAGTTTCATAGTCATACCCATTTTCAAACCGACACTTCGAATTATGAGAATTCATTTATTGTATACCCTGTTTTTTGCATTGTGCGCTTTTGAAACTATTGGGCAATCAAAGCAAATTATTACTGTTGAAACAGAACCTGGCATGGCCAAACTTGTTTACTCAGATATTGACAATTTTTGGATTGCCTTTGACAAGACTTTTTCAAATTACAACGGCAATGCCTTTAATGACGAATACATAAAAAATGGTACCGATGGAGTTAGGAATTTTATGGATAATGAAAGAATCGTCAGCGCAGACACCCTTAAAAGTTTTGTGCTTGCGAACAAATCAAAATATGAGGCTGTCAGGCGAAATACAGTTTCGCTTTCCTCAACTGAAAAGCAAATAAGGAGTGTCTATCATACCTTTAAAAACCTTTTTCCTTAATCAAAGTTCCCACCCGTTTATTTTGTAATTGGACGCTTCAATACCGGGGGTACCGCAACACCAGCCTATCAAATTATCGGTGGAGAGATGAACGAACCAGGTAACATCACGCACATTGTTGCACACGAACTCATTCATTCAAATCAAAACATTCATTATAAATACAAAATACTTTTAGAACAGTGTATTATCGAAGGGAGTGCAGACTTCCTGGGCGAAGTTATTTCAGGAAAAATTGCGAACACGGCAGCGTATGAATATGCGAAAGGCAGAGAAAAATTCCTTTGGGACGATTTTGTAAAAGATCAAAACCTTGGCGAAGATGACAGTTTTAGTAATTGGCTGTATGGCGGGGAGAGAAAAGACAAGCGCCCCCAGGATGTGGGGTACTATATAGGCTATGTAATAACCAAGGCTTTTTACGAGAAAGCAACTGATAAACAACTTGCAATAAATGAAATACTTAATATAAACGACTGTAAAGAGTTTCTCTCTAAAAGTGGCTATGCGCCTAGCCTTGCCAAAACCAACTAAACTAACTTTTATTAAAGCGTGCAATACAAATCACTCCCCGGCTTGAAGTTTGTTTAACCAATACTCTTGCCTGTCTAAACCATTTTGCGGCATTTGTGTTTCTTCATTTTATGTGCCTCGTTCTATCTTAATTTTGACGGATCGGACTCCAAATAAATTCTTTTATCCTCTATGAATCAAACAGGCAATTATCCTATCCAGCGAGAACATATTTGCAGGATCATGCCATTCCAGGCGTATCATCTTCTATTCGCTTTAACCTGATTTGCGATGGCTGAGATACGACCAGGGGGAACTTCTCCACAACAAACGTACTTGGGTCTAACCCAAAACCCCTTTCCTCGGAAAGTGAAACTTCCTTGAGCCAAAAGTGAAACTTCATCACTATTTTTTCCCAGAGAGGTAATTCATTGTCCTGGCTTAAAAACTTTTCCATCACAACGAATTGAAAATCGCCCACTACTTTATTTCTTTCCAAACTTTCATACCGACTGGTAACATTTACTTCTTTTTTTGCTACCAGTTCCTCCACGACTTTGCGTAGCATTACATTGATGCGGGGCTGTACTCTAAACCCCAGCCTGAACTCTATCCTGATTAGGTCATTCGGAATAATGTGCGATACGGTGTATTCGGTTGTATAAGGTTCATCGACGGTGTCTACATGAATAAACCAATATATGTCTGCCCTTTTAGGTTTTCGGTTGAGCATCGAATAAATAATTTTATGCTCAATTTCTTTTGGGTTATCAGAACTCGTCAGGTAAACAAGATGGGTGGCATATTTAGGAATGGTTTTATCATTACTTAATTCCTGGATTTTTTCGATGTAGTTATCCAATCGGACAAATTCAACATACCTGTTTTTAATTTTTCTTGCCCTGAACCAATCGTACATCACGAAGAAAAGAAGTGCCCCAATCACAAGCGTTACATAACCACCATGCGGAAACTTTTCCAAATTGGCATAAAAGAAACTAAGTTCAATCGCCATATACACTACCAGGTATAAATACACCAGGGGCCGCCGGGTTCGCTTCAGCACTAAATAGTTGGCAAACAGGATAGACGTAGCCAGCATTGTAACCGTGATGGCCAAGCCATAGGCGGCTTCCATATTAACAGCCTTTTGAAAATAAAAAACAATGAAGATGCAACCTACATACAAGATGAGATTCACAGCGGGTACGAAAAGCTGGCCCTTGGCTTCGGTCGGGTAATTTATTTTTAGTTTGGGTGATAAGTTCAGGCGAATTGCTTCACTAACGAGGGTGAACGAACCCGATATAAGCGCCTGGCTGGCGATGATTGTTGCCGCAGTGGCGATGGCAATTCCAAAATAGATAAACCAATGAGGCATGACCCCATAAAATGGATTAAAACCATCTTCTATCACCCGGGCACTAATTAGCTTGTTCTTGTGATTCATTAACAACCAGGCACCCTGGCCCAGGTAATTTACTATAAGGCAGGTTTTAACAAAGATCCACGAATAGCGAATGTTCCATTTGCCACAATGGCCTAGGTCTGAATACAACGCTTCAGCGCCTGTAGTACAAAGAAACACACCGCCTAAGATGTAAAATCCACTTGGATAAGCTATGAGTAATCGAATGCCATAGTAAGGATTAAATGCTTTTAAGATAGAAATATCCTGGATCAACTGCATGAAGCCAAGTGCTGCCAGCATGATGAACCAAACAGTCATTACCGGCCCGAAAAATTTCCCAATAAACGCTGTTCCAAATTGTTGAAGGAAGAAAAGAATTGATAGGATAGCAATTACAATGTAAATAACTGTCCATTGACTTATGTTGTGTAAAGCGGGAACTTGCTTCAGGCCTTCAATTGCAGAAGTGACTGATATAGGTGGCGTAATCATGCCGTCGGCAAGCAGCGCGGCACCCCCGATCATGGCCGGTATTACCAGCCACTTCCTTCGCCGTCGCACCAAAGCAAATAATGAAAATATGCCCCCTTCGCCCCTATTGTCTGCCTTTAAAGTAAGGATAACATATTTTAAGGTGGTTTGAAGAGAAAGGGTCCAGATGATCAGCGACAAAGAGCCAATGATGAGCTCATCCGTAATTACTTTTCCATTGGTAATTGCATTTAAAACATAGAGAGGCGAAGTACCAATATCACCATAAATAATACCAAGAGCAATTAATATACCGGCTACGGTTACACGATTATGCGAAGACATCAGCGTTGAAATTTGACTGGCAAAATTAGACTACCCCATCCCGCAATTTCATTTTGTAGAAAAATCCTTATAAAATCTTTATGCTGTTTTTTGACCAGGTTTAAATGGTCCTGGAGCCTGCACCTTACATTTGTTCCAGATTTAATTACATGAAAAAATTTCCGTTTACAAGGATGTCCAGATCCCGGCAATACCTGGTGAGTATTTCTATTATCCTTGTTGTGGCAGCTCTCTGTTTTGCCGTTTCAGACTTTATGGACTACCGGGTTGCTGCATTGATTTTGCTGGTCACTGTTTCCCTGTTAGCAATAACATTCGATATTTTCCCGGTATTACTTTCAGCAGCACTAAGTGCAGTTATCTGGAACTTCTTTTTTATCGCCCCGCGTTTTACCATCCATGTCGCCAGTACGGAGGACACGATTTTTCTGATCATGTATTTTATAATCGCGATTGTGAGCGGGGTTCTTACTTATAAAATAAGGCAAGTTGAAAAAGCAGCACAATTGAAGGAAGAGAAAGCGAACAGTGTGAAATTATACAATACAATTTTGAACTCACTGTCTCATGAATTACGTACGCCGATTGCTGCAATAATCGGAGCAACAGATAATTTGCAAACCAACTTAAATCTAACTAGAGAAAACCGGGAGCAGCTTATTACAGAAATATCAAAAGCCTCCCTAAGGCTTAATCAACAGGTTGAGAATTTACTAAACATATCCCGTTTACAATCTGGTCACATCCAACCAAAATATGATTGGTGCGATGTGGTAGAATTAATTTACCAACTTGTAAGATCAATCGAAGAAGAACGTGGCAGAAGGATACACATCAGCATCAATCCAGCGCTGCCGTTGTGCAGTTTAGATAAAGGAATGTTGGAACAAATTATCCAGAACCTGTTGAACAACGCGGCGATTCACACACCTGCCAGCAGTCGAATCGAAATCTCCGCCTCCTGCCCTGCTGATGTTTTAGAAATCATTGTCGAGGATAGTGGAAACGGCTTTTCGAAATCGAACCCGAAAGACGTCTTTAAAAAATTTTCCCGAACGAGCGAAAACACCCCGGCAGCTTCGGGGCTTGGTCTCTCAATAATTAAAGGTTTTACTGAAGCCCTTTCAGGCGATGTTGTATTACAAAAATCGGGAAGTGGCGGCGCAAAATTCATTGTCTCTATCCCGGTAAGAACAAGCCAAATCAGCACGGTTAATTTATGAACAAGGCAGAAATTTTGATAATTGATGATGAACCGCAAATCCGAAAGTTGCTGGAAATAACGCTGCAATCCAATGGTTATTTAACGAAGTCGGCAGCATCAGCGAAAGAAGGTTTGATCATCGCAGAAAACCATCCACCTGAACTCATCTTGTTAGACCTCGGGTTACCGGATGATAGTGGTCATAATGTCTTAAAGAAACTAAGGCAATGGTATACCAATCCTGTTATCATCTTATCTGTTCAAAAAAATGAAGAAGACATTATCAAAGCCCTCGACAACGGGGCAAATGACTATTTATCCAAGCCCTTTCGCACAGGAGAATTATTAGCCCGTATCCGTTCCGCGGTACGAACCATAATCGGCGAAGAGGCAGATAGCGTGCTGAATTTCCAGGATTTGCAAGTGGATTTATCAACCAGGTCTGTAAAGAAAAAAAGCCAATTGTTAAAGCTGACAGCTACGGAATATAACCTGTTGTCACTACTTATTCGCAACGAAGGCAAGGTGTTGACGCATCAATATTTACTGAGGGCTATCTGGGGCCCGGGTTATATAAATCAATCCCAATATTTACGGGTGTTTATCGCCCAGATACGAAAGAAAATTGAGGAGGATCCAAACCGACCAGAATACTTGTTGACTGAGTCTGGTGTAGGGTACCGTTTTTTAAACAAAGAAGGTGAATAGACCTCGAAAGTGCAGGTCAAAAAAGCTTTGCGAGTTAGCAATGGAGGCTGGCCTAAATTCCTAACACAAATCACTCCCCGGCTTGAAGTTTGTTTAACCAATACGCTGGCCTGTCTAAACCATTTCGCGGCATTTGTGTTTCTTCATTTTATGTACATCGTTCTATCTTAATTTTGACGGATTGGACTCCAAATAAATTCTCTTATCCTATATGCATCAAACAGGCAGCCATTCAACTGAAAACCACACACCCGGGTTTCTTTCCGGTGGAGGTTCACTCGGTGAACACATACGAGCTTATAACTGGGGAAGCACGCCCCTGGGGGCAGTTGAGCACTGGCCGCAAAGTCTTCGCTCCGCATTAAGCATTTGCCTGAACTCTAATTTTCCGATTGCCATTTATTGGGGTGCCGACTTGACCCTGCTTTACAACGAAGCGTGGAGCCCGATACCGGGCGACAAACATCCGTGGGCCCTGGGCAAATCTGCTAAAGAAGTATGGCCGGAAATATGGTCCGCCATCGAGCCGCAATTTCAAAAAGCTTTTGATGGGGTACCTGGTGGTTCCAAAGATGCGTTGCTACCTATGCACCGGCATGGTTATACGGAGGAATGTTATTTTGATTTCACCTTCACGCCTATCTACGGCGAAGGTGGAAAGGTGGAAGGCGTGTTTAACGCAGTGATCGAGACCACCAAGACCATCCTGAACGAACGGCAGTTGAAAACCTTGCGTGCCCTTGGGAATGCTGATCCTGCTGCAACCAATATCGACGAAGTTTTTACATTGGCCGCCCAGGCACTGGAAGAAAACAACAAAGATTTTCCTTTTGGCATCATCTATAACATACATCCGGGCCAGGATGAAGCAGTGCCGATCGCATATGTCGGGCTTGAGCAAAATCAAGGTTTCTTTCCATCTATTATCCAGCTTGATGGCTCGACGGAAGGCACCGCAGACTTTTACCAGGCTTACACTACCAACCAACTCGTGGTTGCGGAAAATAAAGGCCAGCAAAAAAATCTTCCCACCGGGGGGTGGGACAAACAACCCACACATTTTCTTCACCTTCCTATCGCCGGTAACAACAGGCAGATACCTGAAGCTATCTTTTCAACTGCCTTAAACCCGTTTCGCCAATTCGACGAAACCTATCAACAATTTGCGCAGTTGGTGGCCGACCAGGTTTCGACTGAAGTAAATAATATGGTGGCGTATGAAGAAGAGAAACGGCGGGCCCTGGCATTGGCTGAGATCGACAAAGCCAAAACAGCTTTTTTCACAAATATCTCTCATGAGTTCAGAACGCCGCTAACGCTGATCCTGGGAACTGTAGAGGGACTACTGCAAGAAAAAGATAGTTCTTCGGCGGACCTGGAACGCCTGGCTGTCACACATCGGAATGCGTTGCGACTGTTGAAGCTGGTAAATACCCTGCTCGACTTCAGCCGCCTGGAAGCGGGCCGGGTGAACGCGGTTTTTCAACCTACAAACATTTCCGAATTTACAGAGAACATCGCCGCGAATTTCCGGTCGGCCATTGAGAAAGCCGGATTGAAGTTCGAGGTCAGGTGTGAAGACATTAATACCCCGGTTTACATAGACCGCGAGATGTGGGAAAAGATCGTGCTGAACCTCCTTTCCAACGCGTTTAAATATACCCTGGAAGGAGCGGTTTACCTGGCGTTGACGCTCGAGGACAATACCGTTGTTTTAAAAATAACAGATACTGGTGTTGGGATTCCAGCTGCCGATCTGACTCGCATATTCGAACGTTTTCACCGGGTGCAAAGCACGCTTGGAAGAAGCTATGAAGGCAGCGGCATCGGCCTGGCATTGGTACACGAACTGGTGCACTTGCATGGTGGCAGTATCGCGGTTGAAAGCCAAGAAGGCCGGGGCTCCGAGTTTACCATTGTAATGCGCTTGGGCATTGAGCACCTTTCGGAAACACAGGTTGTGGACGACTCAGATTTTGAACACAACGGAATGGAAGCCGCTTTTTTAGAAGAAGCTGCTGTGTTGGTAAACGATGAGACCACCAATGATCTTCTAACGTCAAATGAATTACCTGTTGTATTGGTGGTGGATGACAATGCGGACATGCGCCGCTACATAAAAAACCTGTTGCAGCAACAATTTGCGGTGGTAACCGCAACGAATGGCGAAGAGGCTTTGCAAAAAATTGAGGAAGTAAAACCAGCGTTGGTGGTTAGCGATATCATGATGCCAGTGATGGATGGTGTG
>JAURWD010000329.1 GCA_030655145.1 Ferruginibacter sp. | reverse complement strand
GATGACCCGGATCTGCAAAAGCTGGTTCGCTTTTCTCAAAACTATTACACCGCTGAATACTATGGGGACACCCTGATTTTTAATGACCTGCGTTTCGGGCAGGTCATTGGCTGGCATTCCCCACGGGAACGCTTTGCTTTTCATTATTTCCTGCAATATCCAAAAGACAACGTCCTTGTAGTACAACGCGGCCGGTTTGCGAAATGGGATTGGGATATTGTTCGCTCCCTTTGGCGAAGGATGAAGGGTATTTAACGGCGCGGCCTCAAATAAAAAGTAAACAGGAACAGGAGAGCACGAAAAACAATATAGGAAATCCAACGAAAAAATTGTTTGAATGTGTTGGTCGACTGGCGATGGACTTGTTCGGAAATGGGTATACAATCCTCCTTGATGATGGCCTGGAGCGTTTCTTCAACATTTACCGCAAACTGCTTATTCCTTACATCGAGGTTGAGCTCAACGCTGGCGTATGCACTGATGTCATTAATATTATAGGATCCCAACGTAAGCCACTCCCCATCGCAGACCGCCATCTTTCCGTGCAGGATATTGCGCTGGTATTCATACAACTCCACTTTATTTCGAAGCAGCCAGTCATACATATATTTTTCGGCATTTTTTGCGACCAGCAGGTCAGATTTTCCCGCCACGATCACGGTAATCTTAACGCCCCTGTCGCTTGCCCGCCGGATCGCTTTTCGAATAATGGTACCCGGTAGGAAATAACTGCAAAGGATAAAAATACTTGAACGGGCATTCAGCATCATCTCTATATAGGTCCTGGAGATCTGGTGTTTATTGTTGACCCAATCATTCCTACGCATACGGATCAACACCTCTTCTTCCTTTTTGAGAGCTAACCTCGAAGCGCTCCCACAAGGCGTTACAAATTTGTCCCTTCCAAACCCACGCCAGGTTTTGCAGCTTAAAATACACAGGTCACGCGCAATCTCTCCTTGTACCAACAAGGCAAAGTCGAGCCACCCAGGGCGTTCCGGGCGATCATTATAATGGTCTCCAATATTTATGCCGCCGACCATTGCGCGGGTAGCATCTACCACCACCAGTTTGTGGTGCAACCTTCTACCAAAATAAAAATACCTGCTTCTGAAGAGCGGCTCGAAAAAACGAAAATTCACGCCGCCCTCTTTAAGTGCCGCGATAAATTGGGGCGACATTTTTCGCGACGCATACCCATCGGCTAACAGGTATACCTGTACGTCTCGCGCTACCGCTGCAAGCAGGGCCCGCCCAACTTCCCGCCCGGTTTCGTCATCATTATAAATATATGTTTGAAGATGGATGGTTTCCCGGGCAGATTCGATGAGTTCAACCAGTTGCTCAAAATACCTGGCTCCACCCTTTATGAGCTGCACACTGTTATGTTCACTGAACCAGGCAGTCAATTTTCTTTTTTTCGTTCTGCCCATATATCCGGTTGACTGAAATTAAATGATACTGATTGCGCCGGCAGATCCTAAAATTTTACGACTGCCTGCAATCTGTCGATATATAGCATAATGTTTGCCGGAATCTTGCGATCGCAAAGTCTCAGGGGTTGATTTCTTACCTTTGCCGGCTAATCAAGAACATTGAATTAAGGAGTTATTATGAAGTTTTTTCCCGAATCGGCGCTGGTACAATTAGAATATGAAAAGGTCAAATCCATTTTAGGAGAACATTGTCGGACAGATCATGCCAGGCAGCGGGCTGCTAACCTGCGTATCCACACCCGCAAAGATTTCATCGAGCTTGAACTGAAACAAAGCTATGAGTACAAATTGTTGTTGCAGGGGGGGCAACATTTCCCCAATGATTTTACACTTAACCTTACGCGTGAGTTAAAACTGTTGCCGATCCCGGGAGCAGTGCTTTCCGGTGAACAGTTTCTCCACATACGGAAACTAGCCGAAAACACAGCCAGCCTTTTTCGCTGGTTCGATAATGAAAGAAGAACAGCCTACCCTGCCCTTGCGCAGGTTGTTGTAAATACTTATTTCGAAAAAAACATTACGGTCCTGATCGACGAAATCCTTGATGAAAGTGGTAATGTGAAAGACAATGCAAGCGAAGCGCTTGGAAAGATCAGGCTGAATCTTTATAAAAAAAGACAGGATCTGCGCCGGATTTTTGATCGCCTCGCCGCCCGGTTGAATAAACAGGGTTACCTGGCGGATATTGAAGAAAGCTTTATTAATGGCCGCCGCGTGCTGGCGGTTTTTGCCGAACAGAAACGAATGGTTAAGGGCATTCTCCACGGTGAAAGTGATACCCGTAGAACAACATTCATTGAACCTGAAGAAACCACGGAATTGAACAACGAGATCTTTTCACTTGAAAATGAAGAAAGCCGGGAAGTTTACCGCATCCTGCGGGAACTGACGAAGCAACTCAGCGTATATGCACCACTGTTAAAAACTTACCACGACCTGGCCGGGGAATTTGATTTTATTCATGCAAAAGCAAAATGGGCCATCACCCTCAATGGCAACTACCCGCAGGTTCTAGACAAGGCGCACATTCGCCTTATCCAGGCCTATCATCCGCTGCTCCTGTTGTACAATAAGAATAGCAATAAACCAACCATACCCGTCAATATTTCCCTTACGGAAAAAAGCAGGATCCTTGTGATCAGCGGCCCGAACGCGGGCGGCAAGACGGTCACTTTAAAGACAGTTGGATTACTGCAACTGATGATGCAGAGCGGCTTACTGGTTCCCGTACACGCAGACAGCGAGATGGGCATCTTTAAACAGATCATGATCCACATTGGTGATACGCAGAGTTTGGAATTTGAATTGAGCACCTATTCATCGCATTTGAAAAACATGAAACACTTCATGGAAAACGCAAATGGTAAAACTTTATTTTTTATCGATGAGTTAGGCAGTGGCAGTGATCCCAATCTCGGTGGCGCTTTCGCCGAAGTAATTATGGAGGAACTCGCACACAAACATTCTTTCGGAATCGTTACAACCCACTACCTCAATTTGAAGGTGATGGCGAATAAAGTGCCTGGCATCATCAATGGCGCCATGCAGTTTGATGAACAGAATTTATTGCCACTTTACAAACTGGTTGTTGGTAAACCGGGCAGTTCTTACACTTTCTCTATAGCGGAGCGAATTGGTCTTGAAAAGCGACTCATTAATAAAGCAAGGACGCTCGTAGATGAAGATCATTTTACGTTAGATAAATTATTAAACAGGACGGAGCAGGACCTGCAGAAAATTGACATCGAGAAGAAAGAACTGAATCATTTGTTGAAAGAAAACGAACGACTGAAAAAGGAAATGCAACAGGTGCTCGACAAGGAAAAACACCTGCAGGAAATTGAACGCTTAAAACATTTGAACAAGATATCTGAAGAAAAATTTACCTACCTGAAAGATATGGAGCGGCGCCTGAAATCGATGGTGATCGAATGGCGAAAAGCGGAGGATAAAGAGAAAGTTGTGAAGATGATCCATGCCCTGCTCTTCAACCAAAAAGAAAAAATGGTTGCGGAGAAACAGCAGAAAAAAGTCAACGAAAAATTTATTGAAATTGGTGGCGAGATACAGGTGGGGGCTAAAGTACGTATGAAGCAGAACCGCCAGGTTGGCATTGTAAAAGAATTACGCGGAAAAAAAGCCCTGTTACAAGTCGGCGTAATGCCCATCACTGTTGAATTGAAAGACCTTGTGGTTGTGCAGGACAAAGATCCGGAGCAAATAGTTTCTTAATTTTTTGGGTTGAAGTAATTCTACCCTTACTTTTGCGCCGGAGAGTTGGCAGAGCGGTCGATTGCGGCAGTCTTGAAAACTGTTGACTGTAACAGGTCCTGGGGTTCGAATCCCTAACTCTCCGCAAGTAAATCCTCTCAGGAATCAATCATGGGTTGACCCACGCACAACAAGTCCCTGGGTGCGAAAAAGGGTGAAAATTTTATCATGCAAAAAAAAGCTGTTTCTATTGAAGCAGCTTTTTTCATTTATATGATTGATGGTTTCGAGCATAAAGACAAACAGCTGTTAAAGCATGCGCCTTTCATAGTTCAATCTCCAGGCAGATTGACTTGGGTACTTTTTAGAAATCTCCACTCTTCTCTCTCTCTTTTTTAACATCAAGCAAATATTTTGAACAAGAATTGACCCTTAAAATGAGGATATCGATTTTTTTTCCTGGTGAAAAGAAAAAAAGTGGATGTGGCTGGTCGGATTTAGCCTGTTGGTTTACCCAGGATAATTATTCCTGCTGAGCTCCAGGTAAGTATTTTTGAAGCCCCATTTTCAGTCTTTTCAAAAGTTTCCCTGCCCTTCAAAATGCAGAATTAAAAACTAAATTTTTTGAATGGTTTTCCAATCGCTTTGCTTATGCTACGGAACTGAACAATGGATAATAATTTCCTGCAGCATATACCAAGGCTGCTGCACCCGGTTATTATTCGTTTTCACAATAGCAGCTTGTAGATTGATGCGAAGTCCATCGACCTTTCAATAACTGGCTGCTACAAAAAAAGTAAGGCAGCCTTCACAAGCTGCCTTACTTAATGGTTTTATAAAATTGACTCCTATTCTTTCGTCAATTTCAGTATCACTTTTTCATTTCCCTGCACCACTTCTGCAAGGTATAGTCCCGGGCGGTAAAAAGCCCCAAGGGTCAATGTGCCGTTGGCTAATACAGCCTTACGTTCTTCCACTACCCTTCCCGTAACATCCATCACCCGAATGCTGACCGGCTCATGATTTCTGCCTTTCACAACCAGGGTAAACTGATGTTGACTTGGGTTAGGGAATGCACGCACCTGCAATGTTGCAAATTCTTCTGTTGGAGCAACAGGCGTGGCAGCCCTGGTTGCAACCGGCGCTGTACTGCCGCTGGTGATGTTGGTTCCACCAATCACTACCTGGCTGTTCGTGCCAACTTTGGTGACAGGATTATTAGCGTCACTGCCTTGTTCGTTGTCATAGAAAACCTGTCCTGTATTCTTGTTGTACACTTTGATGCGGACCTTATCGATACCGGTGCGATCCAGTGCGCCATCAATGACCGTCATAATAAAGTTGATCCCGCTTTGTCCGCCCACGATCTTTCCCGTGCCTTTGATCTGTGCTTTTGCACCTGCCACAGACAGGTATTCGAAGTTGAGCGCATTATACTCGAAGGCTCCTACTTTCAACTCGAACTGTGTTTCGCCTTTCGGATTGGCGGCACCTTTGAAATAACTAACGGCATACCCGAAGTTGGCTTTTCCTGTTGCAGCTGCATCTGATTTAAGCGCACCCGCCGGTGAAGCGAACCAACCACCTCCATACGTGTAACCACCTGCAGGATCATAGATCACCACAATGGCTTCCATGTCTTCATTGGTGTTACAGTAAGAAACCAGTTTATTCTGATCGGTAATGTTCATTTTTAACTTGTAGGTACCGGCTGTGGTGAACTTGTAGGAGCCGGTCAATTTACCGTTCTTCGTTCCGGACGGTTCGGTAACCGTGCCTTTCACGATCGTAGCATCATCAATTACCCATTCACCAGTGTGTTTATTGCCAGCTTTATCCCAGAAGACGCCGCTGAAATTAACGGTGGACCCGATTTTAAACGCACTTCCGGTAACAGGACCTGTGATGTTATGTGCAATGGTAACATTTGTCGATTGCGCGGTACCTACGTTACCATACTCATCCACCGGGGTAACAGTGATGGTGTAAATACGGGCTTCCTTACCGTTGCCGCGTTCTGCCCGAAGCTGCACCAGGTGGTCATTGGTTATAACCCAGTCCGGCGATATGTCGCCATCGCTTGCTCCGCTGATCGGGTCAGTGCTGGTTACTGTCACCTTGTTGGTAACCTTTCCGCAAAGATCAGCCGTGGTGTAGGTGAGTGCGACCGGCTTTAGCCTATGGTCCGGAGGCCATACAACTAATGGGGCAGTTAAACCAATGGTGAAAGCCGGTTTGCTTACATCTGTTATCGTTACTGTTTGCGTAGCAGACTTGGTGAGGCCGGTCATACTGGTAGCCGTGTAGGTGATGATAGTTACCCCTACAGGGAACAGGTTGCCTGCCGGAACACCGCTTCTGGTTATCACCAAATCAGGACAATTATCAGTCGCTATCGCTGATCCCAATTCGGTATCAGAAACAACTACCGTGCAGGAAGCAGGGCTATTGGTTTTGGCAATTGCTGTAGGTGCTGTTATAGCAGGAGCTTGTGCAGGGTACACCAACAAGCTGGCTGCTGCTGAAGTGCCTTTGTAGTCTTTCACCGTTACCTTATAAGTAGTGCTGGTTGTCGGTTTGGCTATAATAGATTTTGTGGTACTATCCCCGGGCGTCCAGCTGTAGGAAGCAAAGTTGATGGGTGCGCCTGAAGTAGTCACGCTGCTGGCAGGTTTGTTGAGCGTTGCTGTTCTGCCTGACCTGGAAACGTCGCTTACACCCGCGGAAAGATCTCCATCAAAGCGGTAGTACAAACCGAGCCCACCCCTGTTTGGATCGAGGATAATATTCATAGTTGCTTTGATCGAATCTTCGTTTCTTTTTGTGTTGAAGAGCCTCAATTCATCCATCTCGCCTTTGTATCCATTTTTACCAGGTAATCCCCCAAGGTAGAAGTCCGGGAAAATTGACACCGTGCTGCCCGGTGTTTCCTGGTACCATGGATTGATGAAACGGTTATTCGTTTGGAGCGTTGTGTCCAGTTTGCCATTAATGAAAATATGCATGGCAGAATCGTAGAATGAGGCAGCCACATGGGTCCATACGTTCTTCTCTATATTACGGGTAGAACTGACCTTAAAGTCCAGGGATGGTGTTAAGCCCTTCGTGAGTTCAAACATGAATTTGCCGTTTTGGATAGAGTATCCCATGAAAGTACCATTGGTCTTGACCGAGTCCCGGGTCAATAAATATTGTATTCCGTCAACTGATGCAGGCTTTATCCAAACCTCAAAGGCGGTTCTGGCATTAGCTATATCGCCACCAGGCTTAGGAATCCAGTCTACATTATAATATGCAAGTCCACCGTCGCCGCTGCGGTCCACATTTCTAATACGAGCCCAGTTAGTTCCATCGAAGCTGATGGCCGACCTGGCAGCGCCCTTAGCGGCAAGGGAAGTGCCTCCTGGGGCACAATCGCTGGAAATGAAAGGCACCGGGGGTGCTTCATACACCAGGTGCAACATATACAACGTGTCGTCTACCTCTAACCTGTTCTTAATATAATCGGTAGCTGTGTCTGTGGATGCGGTAAATGACCTGCCTCTCCACACAAAAGGAAGGGTGGTCGTTACAAAGCTCTCTCTTTTATAAGTAATGCCTTTGGTGGTGATACCCATCGGGGCCTTACTAATACCATGCTCGTTAGCTGCAATAATGGTATAACCAATGGAACTGTTAGATCCATACCTGTATCCCGCTGTGGCATAAGTAGACCTGGGAGTACCCACAATGGAACCACTACTGTCTAAGCGTATTCTTTTGTCAAAATCGGTATACTTTACCGTTCCGTTGTTTACACCGCTTGCGCCATAATTATCCATGAAGGGTAGAGAACCGACACCATGAACATTGGCCGTGTACAGCATGGGTGTGGGAATTGGATCAGTTCGATCTGTTGGAACGGTAGCATTAGTAATTATAAATGCTTTTCCATTTTCCACCCGAAAGATCTGGTCTTTGCTAATGTCAAACCAACGACCAGTTATCGCTGATACGTTTTCGGCTGTATCCACTCTCAGCAGGCGTCCGTTCGCCATCAGATACAGATTATCATTGGAGGGGTCTATGGCCATGCTATTTATTGTAGGAAGCGTTGCATCTTGCCCGTTCCCCGGAATAAACGAACTATAATCAGACCCTTTTTTTCCGATACCTGACATGCGTCCGTCGGGCCTTATTTTCACAACAACATTATCATAATTCTTATATATATAAATGTTTCCTTTAGAATCAACCTCCATGTCCTCTGGTCCAAAATCGAAATAAGGACTGTTGTCATACTTTGTTGTCACATGCTGACCAGTGGAAAGGTTGAACTTAACAATGTCAAGCTGGGTGTAATTATTTGATTCCAAAATAACTAAAACGTTATTCCTATCCACAAACACATTATCAGGAGTGTAAAACAATGGAGACCCGGGAAGATCGCCTACATTTCCATCAGGCGTTATTTTTTTAATATGATCCGGTAATGTATTAGTAGCAACGTACAAATTCCCAGACGTATCTATAGCCAGTCCCTTGATTGAGCTACCAACGTTTGCAAAAACCGTCCACTCTCCAGAGGGGCTTAATTTATAAACGTTGCTGTTGCCATCCACCCTGGAGTAGTAAGTTCCATTGGGGCCTTTCACTGTATTTCTTAAAAAATCACCAGGACCGGCGTTCGAAAATTTAATCAGGTTATCCCGCTCTCCAATCTTCATGGCAGGGATGGAAGTGCCGGTATTGCTCATGGCAACAGGCGTTTCAATCGTATTCTCCCAATACAAAATAGTGTCAGTCACCGCATAAGTAATATCGGGCAGCATTGCTGAGATGCTTACCGTCATTCGAACTGTGCTGTCGCAACCTAATCTATTGCCATTCCTTAAGAAAATTGTGTCCGTGCCAGGCGCTGTAAACGTTTTGTTTCTCCATTTGTAAGGGAAATCGGATGCATTGAGGTTTACATAGAGGTTGTTTATACTTGGGTAGTTCACGGTCAGGTTAAGCGTTAGCGTGCTATCGCAACCAGCGGCGTTATCAAACACCTTGGTGTAAACTCCTGTCGTATAAAAGGTTTTGCCGTACCATTCATAACTGCTGCATGCAGTAACGGCTTCGGTTAGTCCTTTAGAACTTCTTCTGATAATAAGGTTCATGGTTGACGTACTGTCGCAACCACCCCTGTTTTTAAAAGTGCGGGTATGGGTTGTGCTGCTGGTGTAGGTGCTGTCATTCCATACATACTGATCGCATGTATCGGCTGTAAACGATGTAGCCATAGGATTACAAATTCCTATTACCATTTCTGTGCTGTAGTTACCGGCTCTGTTAAACGCCGTGACCATATAGGTTACCGGTTGTACCAAAGTATCGGTTGGTGTTCCACTTATAATACCGGTAGCACCGTCAAATTGAAGACCATTTACCAACGAAGGTGTGATGGTGTAATTGAGGACCTTACCTCCAAAACTTTGAGGCGTGATAGCAGATATGGCCTGATGGTGCAGCAGAATTTGTCGAGATACATAAAGCATTTTTGGACTGATCACCACATCAGCGGTAGCCGCGCTGTCGCAGCCTACGGAGTTGCGTAGAATAACGGTGTACAGGCCTTCTTTGGTGATACTCGTGTCGTTCCAGGTATATGATAATTGAGCCGGGTTCAGGTTTAGAATGGTAGTGGACGCAGACAAGTCTCTAATGGAAAGAACGAGCGTAGCAGTACTGTCATAACCAAAATGGTTTTTTAAGGGAGCTACGTAAGTACCTGCTTTGTCGTAATACACCTCATTCCAGGTGAGCGGTCCGCAATTATTGATGGTAGTTGTGGAGAACGAAGGCTCCCCCACAGACAGGCTAAACTTTGATGGCAGTGCGCCTTCTTGCCCGAGCGTGATGATATACTCTCTGAAAGGACTTAGCGCTGTAGGTGTACCGCTGATAACTCCGGTGATGGGATCTAAGGACAACCCACCCGGTAAGTTTGGTGAAATACTATAGCCGTAAGCCGAATTATACCAAACCCCTGGTGGAACATAACCACCCTCTATCCGCGGGCTGATAGGCACGATAGTCTTGCCGAGAGTTAAAAGATTGTTGGTATAAAATATATTGTATTCCACCCGAAGCTTTAATGTGGCGATACTATCGCAACCCTCTACATTGGTAAACTTTTTAGCGTAGGTACCTGCCGTGTTGATTGGGATACCATTCCAGGAAAAATTCGTCAGCGCATTGGGCAGCAGTGTGAGATTCGTCACTGAAGCAGTGGCTTTTTGACGGAAGGTTAAATAGATAGAACTGTCGCAACCTGCCACATTTTTAAGATCTGCCCGGTAATTACCGGATGTTTCAATAATCTGCCCGTGAAAATTGTACGGTCCGCACTGCGCCACAGTCACATAAGTTGGTCCGGAAGGTTGGTTGACGGTAAGGTTTAGCGTGGCTAAGCTATCTGCAGCATACACATTTTTAAGCGTATCTGTTTTGGTGCCCGCCTCTGTGAAGGTTAAATTATTCCACTTGTAAGGAAGTTGAGCCTGGCAGATGGTAATATTGGTGGTAGATGAAGACGCCCTACTGACAGCAAGCCTTACAGTGGACTGCGCAGAGCCAACGGCATTGCGGCCGGTAACCACATATCCCTGCGTTGGCGGAGTAATTATTTCTATGTTATAATCTTCAAACTCGCCGTAATCCATATGGAAATAAAAATCGCCTGGACCGCTGTTATTAAAATTAGATATGTTCTCAAAAAACGGGTAAAACGACAAAGCCTGCTCTGTTGTTCTCTCTACATAGGTAGTTGCTTGCTGAATAGGCTTTGTGTAGTCATAAAATGTGAATGTCCATGGAATTGTCTTAGCTTCTACGGCATATATGCGCATTTTGGTTACACCGGCTTTTGCAGAAGCCGGAATGTTCAAATTGAAAACTTCGGCATGGGCATCCCATTGTGGACCTGCAGAAACATATACTTTTTCATTTGCCTCATCAAAATCTCCATCCCGGTTATAATCAATATATACGGCAAAGGAGTTCATAAAATTATAATTGGTGTAAGTATCATTTAAGGTTCTTGACGCTGGATTATATTCATATAAACCATGAGGACCAAGGAGATATCTATCTGGTGAAGCAAGTATGTTAGCCAACCGGACAGAATAAGGGCTATTGCTATACATCTTAGTAGGAGCCAAAGCACTAAAATCGGTATACGCACCTGCTCTGCCCGTGCCGATACCGGCAGTGCCCTCTAACGCACCATACTTGCTGTTGTTTTCAAGGAGCACTTTCCCATTACCGTCCGATATTTTGACCTCTGTAAGATCCACACCCTTATCTGCTTCAAGGTACCAGGGATCAGCGTATGGCGGTGGTGTTTGGGGCCCTATTGCCGGAACAGGATTGCCCGGAACATAAACAGTGGGTGTACCGGTGATGACTCCTGTGAGGGGATTCAATGCGAGCCCAGCCGGAAGCGTAGGTACAACTGAGAAAGTCTCAATGATGGAGCCTGCTGTTGTAGGCACAATCGGTTTTATTGGCTGCCCAAAACCAAGAATATAGGGTTCGCTGTTGTAAGCCAACTCCGGGTATAATGATAAGTTGAGCACCGTTACGCTATCGCAACCAAACATACTTGGTCGTGTAACAGCCGCCGTTCCGGCGCTGTCTAACTTTTTGTCGTTCCAGTAATAAGGCAATTGGCTTCGGGCAATGGTTTTATTGATTATAACCGTATCGGTTTTTTCCGGGCAGTCCACTACTTCAATAGTTACAAATCCATTGGGTATAAGGTCGAGACTTGCCTGATACTTAGCCGTTACATGGTTCGTTATTGAAATAGTGTAGTGCGTAGGTTCCCATGCCTCAAATGGAATTCCATAAATAGCCCCGGTGTTTTTATTTAAAATCATCCCACCTGGTAATCTCGGTATGCCTGGTACGTCGTTAGCCTTTGGATCACCGACAGCAGCTGTTATGCGAAAAATAGCTTCGGAAGTGTTAACGTACTTAATAAACTTACCATCACTTACATATAACCCCAAACCAGATGGATCGATGGCTACACCCGTTGGAGCGCTAAACAAGTGTTCGCCAGGGTTCAAATTGAGTTGCGCCAGGTAATAATAAAGAGCGGTGAAGATGCCCTCTGGTGATAATGAAATGGCATGACCAGCGAGGGTAGATACCTTTTTGTTATCATTGATTTCCCGGATCGTTTTATTGGTGGCATCAACAACATAAAGCATTTCTGTGAGCTCATTGTAGGCCAACGCTGTAGGGCCACTAAACTTTGCACTGGATAAAACGCCGTCATCCGAGGAGCCTGCCTCGCCGTCTTTATCCCCGGCATAGGTTTCCACGTCGCCATCGCTTTCAATTATCCTGATCACGTTGTTACCGGCATCGCCAATGTAGATATTACCTGCGTTATCAACACAGATACCGCTGGGTTTATTAAACAGGGTTTCCAAAACATTGTCACTATTTTCAAATCCAGGCGTTCCCATTTGGCCACCAATGATTTGCCAGGTTACGAGTTTGCCATCATCATCAAACACAACCTTTACAATTACATGTCGGTCTGCATCCGCAACGTATAGGTTACCTTCCTTATCTACTGCCAACGCACCCCATACACCTTCTTTTGGCTCCTCAGGAGTACCCCATTCAAGTTGCAGCCAATCGCCGGCCCTGTTCTTTCTTGCAAGTAATTTGGTGCCTGCTTCACTATTCTCAAACGCGGCATAAACAATGTTTTCATTTTCCGGGTGGAGAGCGAAATAGGCAATCTCCAGATTGCTATTGTCAATTTCTTCTCCTTCAAAAAATACTTTTTCAGGACTTTTTACGAACAACTCATTAGATCGGTCGTTAAAGGTGGGCAATATCGCTGCTGCTGAATTAAACGAAAAAAATCCATTAAACGTTTTTGGATTGCTCTCTGTTCTAGTAGGTCCGGGAGGAACCGTGAGGGAAGAGGTGAAAATTTTCCCGGTTTTGGAAACAGCAACTCCTTGTGCTCCGCTTTTAAAGAAAAGCAATTCGTTTTTCCCAATAGTTTTGGAATAACCAGTTCCGCCCACTTCCTGCACTAGTCCCTTTATTTCAGGTGAACCGCCAAACAAAAAGTTGGGCGCCGATAACCCTGGTATATAATCTACGTCTACACCCGGTAAAGCGTCGGCAGCTGCAGCCAGCGGCAAAGGAATAGGTCTGTATCGCTGTAAGGGCTTGCCAACAACCGGCTCGCTGGTTGAGTCTATAGCTATATGTAAAGAGGAATAGTTGTTGATCAGGTATTTTAAAAAGGGCGGCTTAGTAGCTGGCTGTGCGTACAACCTTGAAATGCCTAAAAAAAGCAAAGCGCTAAAAACCAGGGTAAATTTCAATTTTTTCATGCGGCTGTTGTTGATTAGTGGGTATAAAAAGGAAGACATCTTCATCAGGACCGATTTGGGCTGAAG
The DNA here is from genome assembly GCA_030655145.1 of Ferruginibacter sp. Classification (GTDB taxonomy): domain Bacteria; phylum Bacteroidota; class Bacteroidia; order Chitinophagales; family Chitinophagaceae; genus Ferruginibacter. The sequence goes on along the minus strand of JAURWD010000329.1, from coordinate 1,822 downwards.
TTGATTATTAAGAAAACAATTTTCAGATGCGATTGCCGGATCAGGACAATGTTTCATATTATTAGAGTTGTCAGTAACAAGGGGTAAGTATAGGATATGGGGAGAGTGCTGCGAAGGTGAGATTATAAGCCAAGGCGGACAATCCCTAATATTAGGGATACATTAGGTAGTGCTCTCTACCCATCTTCGGTCCGCATGATATTGACTTGAACATGCTTACCTGGATACGATGTTCTCTCGGGCAATTTTTTTTAAGTTTACGGGTCTTCAAAAGAATTTGTTGCCCCGCTGTAAGACACAAAAAAGGTGGCACCTTTCAGCACCACCCTTGTTTTAAAATATTACAAATCGGCCTTTACTATTGAGCTTGCTTCATTAATTTAAGTGATACCAGTTTACCATCCTGCCGTACCTGCACAAAATATACTCCTGGCACGTAATTGTGACCGACGCGTTGCGTGCTGTTGGCTGCAATACCATTCCTGCTTTCGACCGTCCGTCCCACTGCATCCACAATCCGCAAGCTTAGGATTTTATCGCTGCTGCTCCGAATAAGGAGCGTGAAATAAGTGGTTGAAGGATTTGGCAAAACTTTTACCTCAAGCACCTGTGCTTCAGTTTCTACACCGAGCGTTACCCTATTTATAGAGGCGCCGGAAAGAACTGTGGCCTTTGTCTTAAAGCTGATCGTGTTGGAATATCCCGTCCATTTCGTCCCACACTTCGCCCGGATATGCCACTGGTAATTCTGATTGGCTTTCAGACCATTTATGGTGTAAGAACGTACTGTTCCCGGTAAAAGCACGGCTACCCATTTTGCTCCCTGATTGGTGCTCTTGTACTCCACCTGCCATTGTGCAGGGTTCGAGTTAGCCACCCAGGTCATTGTAGCACTGGTCGTGGTAATATTTACGGTTGATAAACTGGCTGCATTCTTACAAGGACCGCAGTTGGCATAAATAGCAGCATCATTGTCATTGCAATCGGTATTGTTCGTCGAATAGCCCACAGGTGCTGTTGCGGCGCATAGCATGGCTGTTGTTGTGGAGCCATAACCGTCGCGATCGCCATCTACATAATACTGCTTCGTGGCGTAGCTGGTCGCATCTGCATCATTGCAATCCGTATTATTTGTTGAAAAACCAACCGGTGCCGATGACGCACAAAGCATCGCCGTTGCAGTGGAACCATAGCCATCACGATCATTATCCACATAGTACTGCCGGGTGGCATGGGCAGTAGCATCATTGTCATTGCAATCGGTATTGTTGGTAACATAGCCAACCGGAGCTGTTGATTCGCACAGCATGACTGTTGCAGTAGAACCATAACCATCACGGTCTCCATCTACATAATATTGCGCCGGTGCATGTACGCTGCGATTTGCATCATTGCAGTCGGTGTTATTGGTGGAAAAACCTGGTGAAGCTACAGCGGAGCAAACAAGAGCTGTTGTGGTGGAACCATAACCGTCGAGATCAGCGTCTACAAAGTACTGCAGTGGCGTACTTACGGTTGCATCTTTATCATTACAATCGGTATTGTTTGTAGCATACCCGACCGGAGCTGTTGATTCGCACAGCATAGCTGTTTCAGGGGAACCATAACCGTCCCTGTCCGCATCCACATAGAATTGATGGGAGATGTGAACGGCTGCATTTTCATCATCACAGTCGGTGTTGTTGATAGAATACCCTGTTGGTGCTGTAGTTTCACACAGCATGGCTGTAGTTGTGGAACCATAACCATCACGGTCGGCATCGACATAGTATCGCACCGCTTCATGAATGTTTGCATTCGCATCATTGCAATCGGTATTGTT
>JAURWD010000317.1 GCA_030655145.1 Ferruginibacter sp. | reverse complement strand
CGGAAATAAATTGAGTAGAGATCAACAGGCTTAGAAAGATGCCGAATCGGAAGGATTTTATTTTGGCCATATAGAATTGAATTAGCAATCGGTTTTTAATACAAGCACTTCGAACACAAATGTAATTTGTCGGCGTTAAACAGCCGTGATTATTTCCGCGTTTACCGCTTACCGTTGGTTGTGTTTATCAGAGGCTTCTTGTGCCACGGCCTTTGTTTCGTCAGCAACGGCTTCATTCTCCTGTATGCTCTCTTTATCACTTTCTATATTGACCTGCTGGTAAGTGGTGGCATACTTTGCAGGTTTGATCTTGCTACCAAAACGAAGCGCATAGGCTTTCGTGAACTCGGCTCCAAAATACAGGATCATGGAAGAGTAATACACCCATAGCAGTAATACGACAAGCGAACCCGCCGTACCATAAGTTGTACCAATGTTGCTGCTTCCGATATAAAAAGTGATCCCAAACTTGCCAAGCATAAACAGCGAAGCCGTGAAGATGGCCCCCACTGCCACGTCACCCCACTTGATGATCGCATCTGGTAATACTTTAAATATTATTGCGAATAATGAAGAGGTGATAAAAAGCGTGACGACGAGGTTGAGCACATATAAAAATATCACGGTCACTTGCGGAAACTGCTCTTTCAACACACCCATCAGCGCTTCAATAAGACTGTTAAGCACCAGCGACACCAATAATAAAAACCCAAGACTAACCACGAGTGAGAAAGAGATCAACCGGTTGGTGATCGTAAGTTTCCAGCTGGCGTTTTCTTTGATCTTCAGCTTCCATATTCCATTGATAGAATCCTGTATTTCGATAAACACACTACTGGCGCCGATGAAGAGCGTAACAAAACTAATGATGGTGGTGAGCGTACTTCCGGAGATGGCTGCATTCTGCAGAATGACTTCGATCTGCGAGGCGGCGCTTGCACCAACCAGTTTTTGCAACTGACCAAACAAAGCGCCTTTGGTGGCATCTTCACCATAAAAAACTTCTGCAAAAAAAATGACCACTAATAAAACTGGCCCCATCGAAAACAAAGTATAGTAGGATAAGGAAGCGCTCAGTTTGGGTACCTTATCACGCGAGAACGCTTTACCCGCTTGTTTCAACAATTGCCAGAAACTCTTCAGATTCATTTTTGCCATACACAACTTAGGAACGGAATTTAACCAGCGCCCAGGAGAAGAGCCCCGCATCGATCCACGAAGTTTCTACCAACCTCCATGCCATCAATCCATAACCATAAAAGAAGGGGCAGATTTTCCGATTCGCCAGGTGGCGACGATGAGGCTTGTGCCCGCTTTCACATGTCTTTTTTCTTAATGATCAAATGGCATTTTAAATTATTTCTTTTTCTTCCCGGATCATGGTCCGCAGTTGTTCAGCGAGTTCAGGTGTAATTGCCACTTCATGCACCTCGAGCGCATGTTTGCTAACTAGTTCCAGCACCTGGTATTCGGTGTTGGCTTGTATGATAGTATCACAATCAAAGCCAGCTTCCCTGCAGTGGAGTGTTTTCATATTAATACTTTAAATATTTTGATCTGCGGCGCAGTTTAAATTTTAATAGGCTGAGGGTTCTTTATAGTTCTTTGCCGCATCATCCAAAATAAGCACCCAATCGCTGCCGCGGCCGACCGCCTTCGGAACAAACTCCTTGGAACCGGTATTTTCAAATGCTCCCAGCGGCGCGCAATAGCCGTCCCGCGGATTAAACCACCAGCCACGCAGCCGTGACGCAGGTAGCTGGTCTGTTTTAATGGTTGTCTTTTGGCCAAATGGAATGTAGACCATCAAAAAATCATTATCCGAAGAAACAGCTGCGACTTTATATTCCACGCCTGCGGGATTAACACCGCTGATAATTTCCTGTGCAGGCACAAGTTTTTGCCAGTCGCGTTTCTCGAGCATCCTGCGCATATACCCCAATTGAAAGGCCCCGGGCTGGTCCATCGCGATCATCCAGGCCGTCCTGGCATTATTTATTGCTTCATGTTTTGGGGAGTACATCTGCCAGATATTATGGTTACCGTAAGTATGCCCCGCGCCGCCTGACAGCATATTCCAATAGGCCGCCTGCCGGGTATCAAAATCATCCATCCAGCCTTTTTCCACCGGTTTAAAATCGTTGGGATGGTCTTCGTAGTTCGGCTCACCGTTCACGTGAGGTTTTACATTTTTCAGCGCATAGGCGCGGGCGTTAAACTGGTAATCCGGGGAGGCTACGCGATGCCCCGTCTGCGACATGTGAAAATCGATCCACTCATCGCCTGCGAAATATTCGTAAGAACTTCTGCCCCCGGTAGGATGGAAGGTCAGCAGGTGTTTCTTGTCCTTACTTTTTATGCCCCGCGCCATTGCCCGGTTGATCGCAAATTCTTTTTCTGTCGCAATATGCCGGTCACCTCCGATTACCCACACGATATTTTTACCCGCATACCTTTTCGCGATCCAGGCACCATAACTAAATGCATTCTCCGGTGTAAAAATTTCGGGGCCCTGGCCCCAGGTATCCTTCTTCCATTTATCACCCCAGCTGGGTAACATCGCCACCACCAGGTTTCTTTTATTCGCCTCTTCAACTATGAAGTCAACATGCCGGAAGTATGCTTCGTTCGGCCGCGCCGGATCATTATCGATCAACGGCTTATCGCCATTTGCATTTGGTGTATTCAACCCATCCAGTTCGGCAAGCACAACCGCCTGGATCACCGTGTAGCCCTTATCTGCCCGGTTCTGCAGGTATTTTATTGCTTCCGCTTTTGTAAGCCGGTGAAACAACTCCCAGGCAGTATCGCCCAGCCAAAAAAAGGGAGAGCCATCTTTGTTTACCAGGTGGTGTTTGCCAGGACTAACTTTTACCTGGGCAGTCAATTGAAGGCAGATAACACAACACGCTAACAGAATCGATCGGGGCATAACAAAAAATTTGAGCACTAAAAGTATTGATCTTATATCGTTCCGGCACCCAACTTTAAATTTCCCCCTCCTGCCTTCAACGATTATCCCTGCAGGAACATATTTCGAAAAATCAAAACCTGTTCATTGACAAGCCTATATGTTGCCGTACAAGGTGTGTTGCGATCAAGGCTGAACTCGCAGCCTACGCAAGGCAGATCGCGAAATTTTTGGTATGTTTGAAGCTTACATGGTCCTGTAAATAGCTGGCAGATTGGCTACACCAATCTTGCTTTATTTGCCGGAATTTATCCAGCAGACTATAAACACTTTTTAAAAATGATTGCTACAAGGCTACTTCCGGGCAGGAGAAATTTATTGTTGATCACCCCCTGTATTTTCTGTTTGTTTTTTATTATTTCCTGTAAGAACAACTCCACACTTTTTAATAAGCTCTCCGCGGAAAAATCCGGAATAGATTTTAATAATGTGATCATCGAAAATGATTCCATTAATCCTATAGATATGGAGTTTCTCTACAATGGTGGCGGCGTGGCTGTCGGCGATTTTAATACCGATGGCCTTCCTGATCTTTATTTTACGGCCAGTACCGTTTCGAATAAACTTTACCTGAACAAAGGCGATCTCTCGTTCACAGACGTTACGAATATCGCAGGCGTTGATGGCGCCGGCACCTGGTCTAATGCAGCCTCTGTTGTCGATATTAACAATGACGGTCTTGAAGATATTTACGTAACCAATACGGTCAAAAGCAATATCTCGCAACGCACCAACCTCCTCTATATTAACCAGGGAAAAAACAAAGATGGAATTCCAACCTTCAAAGAAAGTGCAAAGGAATATGGACTGGCAGATACCTGCCTCTCTGTACATGCTGCCTTCTTTGATTATGATAATGATGGCGACCTCGATATGTACCTGCTTGAAACGAAACTGGCCAAACGCGAGGCAGTCAGCTTCACCAGAACTGCGCCCAAGGTTGATACTTCAGACGTGGACAAGTTGTTTCGGAATGATTGGAATGAAACCTTGAAACACCCGGTGTTTACTGATGTTTCTGCCAATGCCGGTATCAAACATCGTGGCTTCGGACTCGGTATTGCCATCGCGGACATCAACAAAGACGGCTGGAAAGACATTTATGTAACCAACGATTTTTTTGGTGATGACCACTTATATATCAACAACAAAGACGGCAGCTTTACCAACAGGGTGAAAGAGTATTTTAAGCACACATCTCAAAATGCGATGGGCAATGAAATTGCCGACATCAACAACGATGGTCTTGCAGATGTGATCGCTGTTGACATGAACCCCGAAGACAATTACCGGAAGAAGAAAAACATGAACGGTAATAACTATTACATCTATCAAAACATGCAGGCTGGGGGCGTGATGCTTCAGTATGTACGCAACACGTTGCAGTTGAATATGGGCCCACGGGTAGGCGCCGGTGATTCTATCGGTCATCCCGTATTTGGAGACATTAGTTTTTACGCCGGGGTTGCTGAAACTGATTGGAGCTGGACACCTTCTGTGATGGATGCTGACAATGATGGCAACCGCGACATTCTAATCACCAATGGCTACCCGAAAGATGTCACCGACCATGATTTTGGCGCCTTCAGAAACAAAGCGCAGCACCTCACCAGCAAACAGGCTTTGATTGACGAGATACCACAGATCAAGGTTCCCAATTACGCCTTGAAGAATACCGGCAATTTAAAATTCAACAACGTTACTGCTGATTGGGGCCTGGAAGAACCTTCTTTTTCTACTGGCGCTGTTTATGTGGACCTGGACAATGATGGTGACCTCGACTACGTGGTTAACAACATCAATGAGAAAGCATTTGTGTATGAAAATACCATCCGCAAAAACAACCTGGATTCTGCAAATTTCCTTACGGTGCAATTCAAAGGGCCTGCAAATAATGCGAAAGGCATTGGTGCCTGGGCGGAGATATATTATGGAAAGGGACAGCAACAGGTTTTTGAAAACTCCCCTTATCGCGGCTACCTTTCTACGCTGGACACAAAAGCATATTTTGGGTTAGGCAAGATTGCGACGATCGACTCGGTAATTATCCGGTGGCCCGGGAATAAAAAGCAAGTGCTATCGAATGTAAAAGCGAACCAGGTTATTACAGCAGATGTAAAAAATGCCACCAGCGCGGACAATTGGAACATAGCACCTGTTGCCGCCACGGCACTGTTCTCTGATATTACAAGTAGTACCGGCATCGATTATGCGCATTTGGAGATGGGCTTTATCGACTTCAACATTGAACGCCTGTTGCCGCATAAATTGTCTCAATATGGTCCGGGCCTGGCGGCCGGGGATGTTGATGGTAACGGGCTCGACGATCTGTATGTTGGCGGCACTGGCGACTTCCCGGGAAAATTTTTCCTGCAACAACCGGGCACCAGGTTTTCAGTTAAACAATTACCCGTACTAACAGGAAGCAATGTACGCAAACCCGAAAACCTCGGCGTGTTGCTTTTTGACGCGGATGGTGACCTCGACCTGGATTTGTATTGCGCCAGTGGCAGCAACGAGTTTACCGCGGGAACCGATATTTACCAGGACCAGTTTTTTCTCAATGACGGCAAAGGCAATTACAGTTTAGACTCTGCTGCCTTCCCCCTTAACTACACCAGTAAAAGTTGTGTGAAGGCTGCTGACTATGACAATGATGGTGACCTCGACCTGTTCATTGGCGGCCGCTGCTTACCTGCCTCCTACCCGCTCCCGGTCAGTTCTTTTATTTACCGCAACGACTCGAAAAACGGGCAGGTAAAATTCACCGATGTAACAAACTCAGTCGCGCCAGGCCTCACCAATATTGGAATGGTCTGCGATGCGATCTGGACGGATTTTGACAACGACGGTTCCCTTGACCTATTGATCGCGGGCGAATGGATGTCGCCAAAGTTTTTGAAAAACAGCCAGGGAAAGTTTGCAGACGTTACGCCGCAATCCGGACTTGAAAAAGAGGTTGGCTGGTGGAATAGCCTCGCTGCCGGCGACTTTGATAACGACGGAGACATTGACTACATCGCTGGAAACCTGGGTGAAAATTCCTTTTACCGGGCGAACAAAGAATACCCGGTCAACATTTATGCGAAAGATTTTGACAACAATAAAAGCTTTGACGCCATCACAACTGTTTACCTGAAAGATCAGCAGGGCGTAAGAAAAGAATTCACCGCTCAGAACCGCGATGATATCATGGAGCAACTGCCACCATTGAAAAAGAAATTTTTAACCTATAAAGATTATGCAAAGGCTGACATCAATGGCATGTTTGCAGCCGATACATTGAAAAAGGCGATGCGCTTATCCGCGACCAATTTCCAGACAAGCCTCATTCGCAATCTTGGTAACGGCAAATTTGAACTTGTTCCCATGCCGGTACTCACGCAACTGGCGCCGGTGTATGGAATCGTGGTAGAAGATCTAAATGATGACGGCAACCTGGATGTACTGATGACGGGTAACGATTTTGGGACCGAGGTGAGCAATGGCCGGTATAACGCCATGAATGGGCTGCTGCTGCTTGGCAATGGAGCAGGCGGTTTTGTGTGCGAAAACATGCGGCAAAGTGGATTCTTTGTTCCCGGCGATGCCAAGGCCCTGCTGAAATTGCGTGGAGCTAATAATGAGTACCTCGTAGCCTCAACAGAAAACCGCGGGCCGCTGAAAATATTTAAGCAAGCGCTTCCGGCTCAGCAGTTGATCCCACTGGCGCCAACAGATCGCAGCTTGCTGCTGACTCTTGCAAACGGCAAAGTGCGGAAAGAAGAATGCTATCGGGGCAGCTCCTACATCTCCCAATCTGCTGCGTTTACCCGGGCGGGTAATGCGGTGCGTAAAATTGAGATCATAAATAGCAAGGGGGAGAAAAGAAATGCCAGGTAATAATAGAATTTTAAAAGCCTTTATCGTCCTTCATGCCGGTCGGATGTTTAGAAACTATTATTAATCGTTGATTTGAAGCTAACAATCAATTTATCAGCCTCAAAGCAGGATCAGCCTCGTCGCAGGAAATTGAGTTAAGCCCAAAATTATCCGGTATTTTAGCAAAAAAAATACCGGTATGAGAAGAACATCGTTGTTACTGAGTTTTCTTGTTTTCACTGCTCCCTTATTTTCCCAGAAAGCTTTAAAGAAAATTACCAGCGCTGAAGCTAGCCGCATTGAATCGGTGCTTTCGGCCGACAGCCTGCAAGGACGCAAAACCGGAACTGCCGGCATCGAAAAAGCCGCTGATTTTATCAGTAATGAGTTCGCTGCCGCCGGTCTTCAGACATTTGCCGGGGCGACAGGATACCGCCAGGTATTTACCATGGTAAAACCAAAACAAACCAGTGTTTCGGCTAAACTCGATACCGAAACAGTTGAGGAAAAAAACATCGCCGTCATTACCTCTACGGCTGACCTAAAAGTCAATGCTTCATCTGGTTTCAAAAAGATCCAGATCAAAGCAGGTGACAATCTTTTCCGCGAAGCGCAAAAAATTTTAGGAGCCAAAGAAAATACGGTCGTCTTCGTTGATACGAGTTTTGGTAAATTATTTCCAAATCTTCAACGGGTAAAACGCAATATTTTTCAAACACCTTACAGTTACGTTTTTATACTTACGCAGCAAAATCCAAAGGCTTTCGAAGTCGCGGCCACACACCAGTTTGAGGAACAACAATTGTCGAACATTGTAAGTGTACTTCCCGGCAAAAGCCGGAAAGACGAATACGTGATATTTTCGGGGCACTACGATCACCTCGGCATTGGAAAACCGGTTGACGGAGACTCGATCTACAACGGCGCAAATGACGATGCAGCGGGTATTACCGCAGTTATTTTGTTGGCGAAGTACTATAAGAAATTAAGGAAAAATGACCGGACCATCATATTCGCGGCATTCACCGCGGAAGAGACGGGCGGCTTTGGTTCTCAATATTTTTCCCGCCAGCTTGACCCGGCAAAAGTGATGGCTATGTTCAATATTGAAATGATCGGAACTGAAAGTAAGTGGGGTAAAAACTCCGCCTATATTACGGGATACGAAAAATCGGATATGGGTAAGATACTGGAAAAAAACCTGGAAGGTTCCGCGTTCAAATTTTACGCTGATCCCTACACCGACCAACAACTCTTCTATCGTTCGGATAACGCAACATTGGCGAGACTAGGCGTGCCTGCGCATACCATTTCCACTTCGAAGATGGATTCAGAACCGAATTATCATAAAGTAAGTGATGACCTGAAAACCCTGGATATGACCAATATGGCCGAGATCATCAAAGCGGTTGCTACCAGCGCGAAATCAATTGTGAGTGGCAAGGACACACCTTCCCGCGTGAACACTGCGGATCTGAAATAAGATTGTCAGCGAAGCAAACCCTTCGTGATTAAGAAAAACATACTGCACTTAACAGTCACCAATAACGCTAATTGTCGCATAAGATGAATACCGGCAACAATAAGGGAGCAGTCAACGCATTGCTGGACGAATATGCCAAAGCGATCGCTGCTTTGCAAGCGGTTCTGCAACCCATCGATGAGCTACAATTAGTATCGATCGCTGATGCGGAAACAGGCAACCCCGATTGCCGTTCGATTCAAACGGTGCTCGCACATGTGGTTCGATCAGGGTTCTCTTACTGCGTTTATATCAGGAACAGCCGGGGGCTGGATGATATCCGCCCCGAAAAAATTCCCAGGATCTCCGCCGCAGAATACATCCATGACCTGGATGGGGTGATGGCCTATACCCGGGAAACTTTCACGGACATCGTTGATGAGGAACTGGAAGTATTCGACGTTGACAAGAAAATGCATACGACCTGGGAACAGGATTATGATATTGAGCAGATGATGGAACATGCCATCGTGCACATTCTCCGCCACCGCCGACAGGTTGAAAGATTTCTGCTCCGTCTTAATTCAGGGCTGATGTAAGAAACCATTATCATGAACCTGGGTAATGCGCCTGGTCAAATCCCTAACAACATTTTTTTAAGCAGGGCCACCCCGCTTGTCGCCGGCTGTTCGATGATGACGAGATCGGGATCACGTGGCAAGCTGGGTATCTGCCTATCGATGATAAACTTTTTGATTCCCCGCGGCACATATTGAAGTAAAGATGCGGCCGGGTATACTTGCAGTGAAGTGCCTACCACCACGAAAAAATCACAATCATCCAACACAGCGATCGCTTCATTGATCATTGGTACTTCTTCACCAAACCATACAATATTTGGCCGTAGTTGCGTACCATCCGGACCTTTATCTCCGGGGACTATATCTCCCCTGATCTCAAAAATAGAGTCGTGATCAGCAACCGTGCGCATCTCGAAAATTTGCCCGTGCAGGTGCATCACCCGCGAAGAGCCGCCCCGCTCATGCAGATCATCAATATTTTGAGTAATGATCGTAACCTTAAAATGTTTCTCTAGCTCTGCAAGACCCGTGTGGGCAGCATTGGGCGAAGCGGCTGCGACATCTCTCCTGCGGGCATTGTAAAAATCCAGCACCAGCGCCGGGTTCTTTTGCCAGCCCGCAGGTGAGGCCACTTCATACACATCGTATCCATTCCACAGGCCATCACTGTCCCGAAAAGTTTTGAGGCCGCTTTCCGCGCTGACTCCGGCGCCCGTCAGTACCACGATGTGTTGCTGTTTCATAGGCCAAACTTACGGCTTCCCGCGTTGTGCTGTAACCCATGTGCGGCCCCGGTAGATAAATATTCCAATAGCAAGCATGAGCAATAACGGCCATATCGAAACGAGGCCCACAAAAAAACCAGCAAGCCAGGTTGCACCTGAGTTAAATGAATCAACTATGCGGGTGCCGAACGAGGGCTCCCCTGTTTTGGGTTCAAACCCTGCCAGGGCCTGGTAATAAGTAAGATGAATGGTGCTGAAAGCGGACTGCTGCGATAAGTAGCCCACCCGGGCCTTCGCAGCTTCCATATTCTCCTGTATGTCATTGATCTCCTTCTGCACTTTCAATACCTCGTCAATATTTTTAGCGGCCTTTAAAAACTCGAGGTACTTAAGCCTTACCTCTCCTTTCGACTCAAGCCGCGACCGGGTATCTACCACCTCTCCTGTTACATCCTCGCTGGTAATGTTTCGTTCGAGCAATTCTATATCATCACCTGGAAGCTGGTTCAATATAGTTTCGAATGTAGCCACAGGCACCTTGATGGTAAGCGAAGTTTCCAATTGCTCTACAGCTGAGCGTTGTGTTTCGGCGGCGATGTACCCACCGGCTTGCCTGATCAGGTCATTTAAGCGAGTGTTGAATTTTTTGTGATCCGGAACCTCAAGTCGGAGCTCGGCGGTCTTAATGATTTTTTTATCCCAATCCATTGGAGCAGGCCGCTGAGTTGGTGTGGTTTGTATTGAGAGAGTGTCCCTCTCCCGCTGTTGAGATTCAGGAGGACCGGATTCCTGCTTCATATCGTCCGGAGCCGATGTTTGCAGGGTGGGTTCCATGATGGAGTCTTTTGATTCTTTTTGTAAATCTGCACAGGAACAGATCGCGAACGTAAGCAGGCATGCTGTGAAAAATTGTTTTGATTTCATAACAACGAGTTTAGATGTAGAGATGCTCGTTGATACAAATTTCACAGGTAAAGAAACCGTTGATACTTGTTAAAAGAAAAATAAAGCATAGATACTGGAAGAAAAGCCCAATTGAACTTAGGAATAAAGCAGGGTAACCCTCAAGGCTATTCGCTTTTAAATCCCAATGTATTGCTCATTTATTTTTCGCCGGCCAGTTCCATCACCACCTTCCATTCTTCAGGTGTTACGGGCTGCACTGAAAGTCTGCCGAGCCGAACGAGTGCCATCTCACTTAAGCGCTTATCTGCTTTCACCTGCGCCAGTGTAACAGCTTTCTTTAATTTTTTTACTGGCTTCAGATCCACAACAACCCAGGCATCGTTTTCTGTCGTTGGATCCTGGTAGGCTTCTTTTGAAACCTTTGCAATGCCAACAATTTCCACCCCCTCATTGCTGTGATAGTATAACACCTTGTCATCTTTTTTCATGGCCCGCAAATGAATCCTGGCGGCATAATTACGAACACCGTCCCAATGTGTTTGCTTGTCCTGTACGAATTGGTCCCAGCTATATTTAAACGGTTCCGATTTCACTAACCAAAATGCCATAGTATATTTTTAGGTGATGTGTAGGCGGCAAAAATAGAAAAGAACCAGCGCTTAAGATGAAATACCTGCTGAAAAAAATGAGGGATCAAAAAACCAATGTAATTGTTATCTCGTAATTGCAGGCAGACTCACTTATTTGATTCATTTTAATTCTTTCATCACTTCAAAATTCAATTAGTTATGCCAACAAAAAATTTATCTGACAAGGATGTATTGGCAGTACCCGGCGGCAGAATCCAATCGCTTTCCAGAAGAAATTTCCTGGGATATCTTGGCGGAGCCTCAGCGTTACTCGTAACAGCAGCAGCTTGTAAAAAAGATGACAACAACAACGACATGGGTGTCGACCTCGGTAGCGGGGATGTAGGAATTCTGAACTACGCCTATGCGCTGGAACAGATCGAAGCCGCGTTCTACACTAAGATCTTCGAATCTCCTTATGCTAACATTACGCCCGCTGAAAGCGCGTTACTCGGAGATATCCGCGATCATGAAATAGCTCACCGCGAGTTCTTTAAAACAGCATTAGCAGGTGGTGCGATCCCAACGCTGGAACTTGATTTCTCTTCTATCAACTTTTCAAGCAGGGACAGCGTTCTAGCCGCTGCAAAAACCTTCGAAGACCTCGGCGTATCTGCGTATAATGGTGCGGGTAAGTTAATTATGAACCCGGATTACCTGGTATTGGCTGGTAAAATTGTTTCGGTAGAAGCCCGTCACGCGGCGTATATCCGTGACCTCATCAGTAACGGCAGCTTTGCGGATAACACCGTAGTTGACGCCATGGGTCTCGATAAATCACGTGAACCGTCAGAAGTGCTGACGATGGCCTCTTCTTTTGTGAAAACAAAGATCAACGCAAGTAATTTACCAACCTCTTAAAAATTTATCATTATGAATTTGCAAAATATAATCAACGAAATTGAAAAGGTAGACCCGGAAGTTTACCAAAGACTGGACGGTCGCCGCGGGGCAATGAAAAGCTTCGCCAGCTTTAGTGGTAAAGTAGCCATGGCCGCTATCCCGATCGCGCTTGGATCAATGTTTAAGAAAGCTTACGGAAAAGGTACCGGTGTTACCGCCCTTATCGATGAAACGCTGAACTTCGCATTGACACTGGAATACATCGAAGCCAACTTTTACATCAAAGGTGTAGGTACAGCCGGACTTATCCCTGCTGGTCCTGGTGTCGGTGCTTTGACAACCATTCGTGATCACGAAAATGCGCACGTTAATTTCCTGAAAACAGCTATTACTTCCCTGGGTGCTACCCCCGTATCATTTACAGCAGCAAGCTTCGACTTTACTGCTAAGGGAGCATTTGCCGATGTGTTCTCGAATTACGATACATTCCTCGCGGTTGCCCAGACTTTTGAAGATACCGGTGTTCGGGCGTACAAAGGCCAGGCTGGTAACCTGATGGCAAATAATGATGTACTGACAGCTGCGCTGAACATTCACTCAGTTGAAGCAAGACATGCCTCACATATCCGCCAGATGCGTAAAGCAAGGGGTGCAAGTGTGAAACCATGGATCACAGGAAAAGAAACCGGAATCGGGCCAGCAGTTCAACCTGCCTACAATGGTGAAGAACTTACCACCCAGGCAAACGTGAACATTGTTGGTATCAATGGTACCGCTGTTAGTGCTTCTGCAGCTTCAGAAGCGTTTGATGAAATACTTACAAAAGAACAGGTTGTTGCAATCGTAACTCCTTTCTTCGCATAATTTTTCAGTGTATGAATGGCCATGCATGAACGCATGGCCATTCTTTTAACCTTTTTTGAAAAAAACTTGTGCGTAACCGTAAGTTATGTGCGGGTATAAACAAATCATTATGATCACGCTTAATTCTTTATTATACGTTTTCCTGGCCTTGCCGGGCGGCATGGAATGGATCTTTATCCTTTTAGCAGTTGTGTTATTATTTGGTGGTAAAAAAATACCTGAGTTAATGAAAGGAATTGGTAAGGGCGTTCGGGATTTTAATGATGCCAAAGAATCTGTCAAAAATGAAATTGACGCCGGCATAAAAGATAAGCCAAGGACAGAACCAGTTATATAAGCAATTGATCTTCCAGCGTTGATCTTGCAACACCCAGGCGCCAAATGTTATAGCGTGCAACGATTGCATTCCCGGTCTTTACCCTCTTAAAACCCTACTCCACATGTTAATCGCAGCAAACCAGGATCGGAAAAACTTTTTCAAAAGGATCAGTGGAACCGCGGAAAAAGAAAAGGCGCCCATGTCTTT
>JAURWD010000314.1 GCA_030655145.1 Ferruginibacter sp. | reverse complement strand
GAAATGCAAACTTTAGAAGTAAAGCTTTGCGAAAAACATATCAAAGACGCTACTGAAGAAATCGGAGAAAAAGCTCGTCAATTAGAGTCTGCAAAAAAAGCGGTTGCTACAAAAGAAAATAATCTTTCCGGTAAAAAGGGTGAACTCGAAAAGATCATTAGTGAAACAGAGAAAGAAGAAACTTTGTATAACAAGCAAGCCACTGAAGCACGTAGCCACGTAGATGAGCGCCTGATCTTAAGTTACGATCGTATCCGTAAAAACTACCGTAATGGCCTGGCAGTTGTTCCGGTCGAAAGAGATAGTTGCGGTGGTTGTTTCCACGCCATTCCTCCTCAAAAACAAAGTGAGATCAAATTGCGCAAGAAGGTGATAGTTTGTGAAAACTGCGGTCGCATCCTTGTTGATACAGATTTGAATGACAGTGTTGAAATAAAATAATATTTCGTCAAATTTTATAGTAAGAAAGAGTCCATTACGGGCTCTTTTTTATTTTGATCTGTTCCTTGATTTCTCTGATCGTCCCGCAACAAAATTGTGTAAACCCTGTTGAAAAATTCGACGGCTCCCTGTTAGAAATCAACTAATTTGCTTTCGTATATGCTGCAGAAATTACACATACAGAATTATGCCATCATCGATGAAATTGCCATTGATTTTTCAGGTCGATTGAACATTATTACCGGCGAAACCGGGGCAGGGAAAAGTATATTGATGGGCGCACTTGGCCTTATTTTAGGAGCCAGGGCTGAAGCGAATACGCTGATGAACAAAGAAAAAAAGTGTGTGGTGGAAGGGAGCTTTCTTGCAAAAAATAACAAACAGGTCAAGATTTTTTTACTGGAAAATGAATTGGATCCCGAAGAAGAATTAGTGGTTCGGCGGGAAATTGCTGTTAACGGAAAATCGCGGGCTTTTATTAACGATACACCAGTTAACCTGGCACAACTAAAGGGGCTAAGTTCAATGTTGGTGGATCTTCACCAACAGTTTGACACGCTTGAATTGGGTGACCACGATTTCCAACGCATGGTGCTGGACGCCTTGGCTGGCAATTCCGAGTTGGTTCAAAAATTTACTGAACAATACCTCGCTTATATTTCTTCAAAAAGAAAATTGGATGAATTGAGGGAGCAGCAACAAACTGCCACGGCGGCCTTGGATTATAACCAGTACTTGTATGATGAACTGGAGGAGGCTGGTTTTTCCCCAAATGAATTGGAAGAGTTAGAAGTAGAAAATAAACTGCTCAGCAATGCTGAGAATATAAAACAGCAGTTGGGTAGTATCTATTTCGAATTAAAGGAAAGTGAACTGCCGATTGTTCAGCAGCTGAAGACACTCCGTAATAAACTGCAGGCTCTTGAACCTTATCACACCGCTATTTCTGACCTGAATCAACGCCTGGTAAGCGCACAGGTTGAATTGCAGGATATCGCCGATGAACTGGAAGGCATAGACGAAGCTGTGCAATACAGCCCTGAGAGGATTCAACTTGTTAACGATAAAATTGCGACAGGTTATAAGCTCTTCAAAAAACATGGTGTTAATTCCACTGAAGAATTGCTAACTATAAAGGATGCACTGCAAGCGAAGCTCAGTGATATTCTTAACCTGGGTGAAAGCATTGGTCAGCAGGAACAACTCGTTGCCGCCAAGCTTGCCAGTTGCGAAAAACTAGCGGTGACAATTTCCGCAAACCGGGCCAAAGCAGCGAAGCCTTTTACTGAAACAGTAAATGGTTTATTGATCCAGGTGGGCATGCCTAACGCCAGGTTGAAAGTACAGGTGGAAAAACAGGAGCTTGGAGCTCATGGTATAGACAACATCTTGTTTCTTTTTGATGCAAATAAGACCGACCGTTTTGAACCTTTGGCGAAAGTTGCGAGCGGTGGAGAACTTAGTAGAATCATGCTTTGCATTAAGTCGCTGGTTGCAAAAAAATTACAACTCCCCACACTTATTTTTGATGAGATCGATACCGGCATCAGCGGTGAAGCTGCAAAGCAGGTTGGTATCATTATGCAGGAGTTAGCACAAGCCCATCAACTCATCTCGATCACTCATCAGCCGCAAATTGCGGCTCGCGCCGATGCCCATTATTTTGTCTATAAAACTATACGCGATAATAAGGTTGCAACTTCCATCCGCGTCCTCAATAATGATGAACGCATAACCACCATCGCCCAAATGTTGAGCGGCGAAAAGCCTACAGCAGCAGCATTGGAAAATGCCCGCGAGATGGTTTCTAATTAACTCTTTTTATTTAAGACTTTAGGTTTTGATAATCATTAAGTAGCCATCAATTGAAGGTGTATTTTGTAATTGTTAGGATGTAGGTAGGCAAGTCTATTTTCCCGTACTTTATTATACATCTTTTTTGCTTTGCTGATTTCAAGGTCTTATTCAAACTCATAAGTATTTATTTTAAAGAGTTCTTCTTTAAATCATAAGAATGTACTTTTACCACTCAAATCAATCAAACATGCCATACAATTTATTGAAAGGAAAAAAAGGAATCATTTTCGGTGCTTTGGATGAAAAATCGATTGCCTGGAAAACGGCTATGCGCTGCCACGAAGAAGGTGCTGAGTTGTTATTGACAAATGCTCCTGTAGCAATGAGAATGGGAGAGATCAATAAACTTGCTGCTGCAGTTAATGCTCCTGTGATTCCCTGTGATGTAAGTAGCAACGAGGATGTATTGAACCTGATCACAAAGGCGATGGAGCATTTTGGAGGTGGTGTAGATTTTATTTTGCATTCCATCGGTATGAGCTTGAACGTGCGTAAGGGAAAGCCTTATACCGAGATCGATTACGGCTTCAATGCCAAGACACTTGATATTTCAGCAATGAGTCTCCATCGGGTACTCGCTACCGCTATGAAGCTTGATGCCATCAATGAATGGGGCAGCGTTATAGCCCTTAGTTACATCGCAGCACAACGTGTATTCCCCGACTACAATGAAATGGCAGATGCTAAGGCATTGCTGGAAAGTGTTTCACGCAGCTTTGGTTATCACTATGCGTTGAAAAAACATGTTCGTGTAAATACAGTTTCTCAATCACCAACCCGAACAACGGCGGGAAGTGGGGTGAAGGGATTTGATGGCTTTATAAATTATGCGGAAAAAATGAGTCCGCTGGGAAATGCCAGTTCTGAAGATTGCGCAAACTATTGCGTCACCTTGTTCAGCGATTACACCCGGATGGTTACCATGCAAAACCTTTTCCATGATGGCGGATTTTCTACTGTTGGGGTTACCGAACCAGTGATTGACCAGATGGAAAAATAAGGAGTTGTTTTTCTACACTTAACATTTTAATAAATATTTTTTAATGGATTGGCTAGAGATGGTAGGCCTTGCAGGTTCGGTGTTAAGCAGTATAACTTTTATACCGCAGGTTTATCAAACCTGGAAAACCAAAAGTGTAG
The DNA here is from genome assembly GCA_030655145.1 of Ferruginibacter sp. Lineage (GTDB taxonomy): Bacteria > Bacteroidota > Bacteroidia > Chitinophagales > Chitinophagaceae > Ferruginibacter. The sequence continues at coordinate 1,422 of JAURWD010000314.1, read as the reverse complement.
GAGACCTTAATCTTACGATGATGCTGATCGTATTATTGAGTACAATAGTATGGCTCGTGTATGGGATCGGGTTGGCATTGAGGCCGGTTATCATTGCGAATGGAATCATTTGCATTCTTTCCATCCTGCTCATTTATTTCAAATTCAGGTACGCACAGAAGTAACTACCCAAATATGCAAAAGCCACCAACTTAAACTTGGTGGCTTTTGCTTGCAATATTGTTGATTGAATAAACCAGATGCCCGGTAGGCATTAATATTCATCCTCGTTGAAAAAGAAATCTTCCTGGCTGGGATAATCAGGCCAGATATCTTCCAGGCCTTCATACACTTCTCCTTCATCTTCGAGTTCCTGTAAGTTCTCAATAACTTCAATAGGTGCTCCACTACGGATAGCATAATCAATTAATTCGTCTTTTGTCGCCGGCCAGGGTGCGTCTTCCAAATGTGAGGCTAATTCTAGGGACCAAAACATCTTCTGTGTGTATTTAATTTTTGCAAATGTAAAAGTTTGATGGAATTAACCAAAAAGACTTTTTGAACAGTCTTTTATATTAACGTATATGTACCGGGCTTAGCGTGTTAAATAATTTGTTTTGCGATATTTTAATTTATTTTACCGCATGTTAACTGCGACTAATATTGTTAAGAACTATGGTGCACTGCCGGTTTTACGTGGTGTTGATATCAATATAAATAAAGGGGAAATTGTAAGCATTGTAGGTTCTTCTGGCGCTGGAAAGAGTACCCTGTTGCATATATTGGGTACATTGGATAAACCGGATAAAGGCGCAGTTTCGCTTGATAAAAAGAGCTACACAGGTTTAACCGGCCGAAAACTTGCAGCCTTTCGAAACAAGAATATCGGTTTTGTTTTCCAGTTTCATCATTTATTGCCTGAATTTACAGCGATTGAAAATGTCTGTATTCCAGGCTGGATTTCAGGTTCCCCCAAAATAGAAGTGACGTCGAGAGCAGCAGAGTTGTTGACGACCCTCGGACTGAAAGATCGTTTTGAAAATAAGCCGCAACAACTCTCTGGAGGAGAACAGCAACGGGTAGCCGTGGCCCGGGCACTGATCAACAGCCCCGCTATTATCATGGCAGATGAACCAACTGGTAATCTTGATAGTGCGAATGCCCGAGATCTTCATGAACTCTTTATCGATCTTCGGGACAGGTTTAGCCAGACCTTTTTGATAGTGACCCATAACGAGGAACTAGCTCACATGAGTGATAGAATCCTGCATATGAAGGATGGAAAAATGCTTGAAAAATAATGATGGATAACTAGTTGATCCTTGGTTTCCACGCTAACTCCGGAACATATAGAAGGTGTGCGATGTACCGGCTAACCACAAAGAGGTAATCGCTCAGGCGGTTCAAATATTTGATTACAATCGGGTCAACAAATAAGTCATG
>JAURWD010000311.1 GCA_030655145.1 Ferruginibacter sp. | reverse complement strand
AAAATCAAGCAGGACGAAAATTACTATTATGGTAAGCAACATGGCTCCTTCAAACTTTATGATGAAAACGGGAAGCTCTTATCTGACCGAACTTTCCACCTCGATTTGTTACACGGGGAGAGCAAATATTACACGAACGATAAATTAACCCATACTTATGTTTACCATTCCGGGGAGTTACAATCAAAGAAATAGCAATATGAAAAACGTTTTTCAAAAGGTTGCAATGCTGGCACTTGCTTTTCCATTCGTTGCAGGTGCCCAGTCGGTTGAGCAAATGCAGAAAATCTTCCCAGGAAAAATGGCGATTTTTTCAAACATTAATCGCTCTGTGGAAATCGCGTTTGATAAAGGGGTTCCTTATGCCGAAGCCCGGGAGGTATCGGAAATGCTCATTCTTGATGACAATGCAAAAGGAATGTACAGTAAGGACAATGTTTATCACAGTTCCTTTAACGAGCTTCGAAAAGTAAAAGCATACACCTTGTTGCCCGAGGGCGGTAGCACAAAAAAAATAGAGGTAACAGATTTTAAAACCCAGTCCTCGCGAAGCGAAGGTGTTTTTTACGATGATGTTAAACAGACCAGTTTTGACTATCCGCGAATGATGAAGGGCAGTATGTCGCATGTTGAAACTGAACATTACAATAAAGACATTCGTTTTTTGTCAACCTTCTACTTCAGCAATCATTTGCCGGTGCACAATGCCTCGTACAGCATTTCTTTTCCCGAAGATGTTGATGTTCGGTACATCATCAAAAATGATGATCAAAAAGTTGTGACCGTAAAAGAAAGTACCAGAGGAAAAAAGAAGAAACTGGAATTCTCTGCCAGCGATGTTACCAATTATGAGCATTTTGGAGATGGCACCACCATCCCATATTATGCTGTTCATGTTATTGTTTATGTCGCGAGTTATAAAACCGCTGCGGCGCAAGTGCCGGTTTTCAATTCGCTGGATGGCTTGTATAAATGGAATGTTGCCTTCCTCACTAATATCAATCAAGAACCGGATGAACATTTGAAAAAGATCACGGACAGTATTTGCCGGGATAAAAAATCTGACCGCGAGAAGGCACAGGCAATTTATTTCTGGGTTCAGAACCATGTAAAATATGTTGCCTTCGAAGAAGGATTGGAAGGCTTTATCCCTCGCCAGGCGGTAGATGTTTTTAACAAGCGTTACGGAGATTGTAAAGACATGGCAAGTATACTGACCGCCATGTTGCGGCTTAGTGGTTTAAAAGCTTGTTTTACCTGGATAGGTACGCGATCAATACCTTACAAATACAGTGAAGTAGCTTTACCGGTGACTGACAACCACATGATCAGCGCAGTCTATATTGATAAGAACTGGATATTCCTGGATGCAACGGATCCAAACTGCATTTTTGGTTTTCCGAGCAGCGGTATCCAGGGCAAGGAAGCATTGGTTAGTATAAGCCCCGAAAAATACGAGATCGTAAACGTGCCCATCATGCCGGCTTCCATGAGTGTTGTCAATGACAGCACATTTATACATCTTGGTAATAGCACGCTCACAGGTAAGAGTTCTGTAGATTACTCCGGGTATTTTGGTAGCGACCTCCACAACAAATTATCCTACAATAAAGGTGATGATGAACGCGTGTATGCCCGGAGCAGAATGGCAAAAGGGAGTAACAAATTTATCATGTCTGATTACAAGATCCGGTTAAACGAAGCCATGAGCAAGACCGCGAATATATCTGCAGGCTTCGAAATTCCGGCTTATCCTAAATTCATCGGGGATGAGATCTATATAAATCTAAACCTCGAAAAATTATTAGGCACCACACCCATTGATACCAGTAAAAGAAAAGTTGCTATAGAAAATGATCACCTGTACACCATAAACCAGGTGCATGCTTTGCAGGTGCCGGCAGGTTACACGGTTGATTATTTGCCTGCCAACACTTCGTTGTCAAACGATGTCCTCGACTTTTCGATCACTTATAAACAAGCCGGAGACCAGGTGTTTGCAACACAGCAATTGGTTTCGAAAAAGCTTTACATCATGCCCGCTGACTTTATAGCCTGGAATAAAGCGATCACCATTGTTTCACCTGCATATAAGGAACAGGTTGTATTAAAAAAGAAATAATTATTAATTCCTACTCAATTTATGAACCCTAACTTTTCCCGTTTCTTGATGACGAGCTTGCTCTTCATCGGTACCAAACTTTCTGCACAGGTGCCCGGACTTTATAACGCTGAACAAGAATGGTCAGAAAGACCGGCGTTGCATCAAATGCCGGCTGCTTACAAAAACAGTAGTGCTGTTTTTCTGATGGACAGCCGAACATTTTTATACAAATTCGAAGGAGAAAATCTCCTTCAGTTTAATTATGTGTATCGTCTCGTAAAGGTTGAGGACGATAAAGGAATTGAAATGTTCAATAAGGTTTACATTCCCATTTCAGCCGGTGCCGAAGTATATGATATCAAGGCAAGAGTGATCACTTCCACCGGGAAAATTCTCAATGTCCCTGGTTCAAAAATAAAGGAAGAGGAAGAAGACGGACGGATGTATAAACTCTTTGCGATGGAAGGCATTGACAAAGGTGCCGAGGTTGAGTACACTTACCGGGTGAAGAAAAGTCCAGCTTTCTTTGGTACTGAAGTTTTTCACACAAAGGCGGTGCCCTACCACCAGGCAAAACTTTTAGTCATCACTCCGAAACATTTAAAGTTTGCTGCCAAAGGATTTAATGGATTTAACGTTTTGCAGGATAGTGTTGTCGGCGAACAAAGATTATTACCGGGTTTTTCAGAAAATATTACAGAACTGGACGATGAAAAATACGGACTGAAAGATGCCTATATGCAACGGGCAGATTTCAAATTAAGCTATAACCTCGCCGGCAATCAAGACGTTGAAATGTACACCTGGAAAGAACTGGCAAAAAAGGCTTACAGTAATATCAGCACGTTTACCGAGAAAGAAAAAAAGGCCATTGCAAGGTTTGTAGCGGGTGGAAATATTCCGGAAGGGATAGGAGAGGAAAAAACGATCCGGTTACTCGAAGACCTGATGAAGACGAACATCAATGTTGACGAAAAATTAGTTAGTGAGGGCGCTGATAATATTGAATTCATCGTCAAGAATGGCAACACAAATAATTATGGTGCGGTCAGGTTTTTTGTTGCAATGCTTGAGAACAAAAACATAAAGTACCAGGCTGTTTTTCCAAGTGTGCGCAACCAACTTCCCCTTGATGAAGAACTTGCCAATTGGAATCGCATTGACGAAACACTGATTTTTTTCCCGGGTACCGGTAAACTTGTTCAGCCTGCCGATGCTGTAATGCGGTATCCTTTTGTGAATCCCTATTGGGCAGGTACGAGAGGTCTTTTCCTGAAAGGGACAACCATCGGGGATGTAAAAACCGCCTATGGAAAGTTTGATGACATTCCGATTGAACCTTTAGAGGAAAGCGCTTCGAATATGGAAGTGCGGGCCAGGTTGGATGAGTCTGGAGACTCACTGGTAATTGAAAGCAAGCAGATACTTACCGGGTACAATGCCGTGCAATACAGGCCGATCTGGAAATATCTTACCACGGATAAACAGACAGAAGCCTTAAAACAAATTATCCAGGCCGTTGCAAAAAGTGAAAACATCCAGGACATAACAGCCGAAAATACGCTCCTGACTGACAGCTGGGAAAACAAACCGCTTATCATTGGGGGGACGATACATACGGCTGAGTTGCTGGAACGTGCGGGTAAAAAGATCTTATTTAAGTTAGGAGAATTGATTGGCTCACAGGAACAGATGTACCAGGAGAAGGCCCGCCAGTTGCCGGCTGAGCTCCAGTTTGCCCACATATTAAAAAGAAAGATCAGTTTCGAGATCCCCGCCGGGTATGCAATTCGTAACCTAGATGATATTATCATTGATGTACAGCATAAAAAAGATAATAGGGTTACCATGGGATTTGCAAGTTCTTACAAGGTCACCAACAATTTGTTGGAGGTAGATGTGCTGGAAACCTACGGGGATCTAAAATATCCGCTGAGTGAGTTTGAAACCTTTAAGAAAGTGATCAACGCGGCAGCGGATTTCAACAAGATCGTTCTAGTATTGGAAAAAAAATAACGCTACTATAGACATTAAAATTTCAAAGCACCTGTTAGGTGCTTTTTTTGTTGGCTCATTTAATTAGCTCTCCGATGGTTGGGCTTGGATCGTTGATCACTCTTCTATGAAATTTAGAAAATAGCTCCCTGATTGCTCAACAAATCCGATCAACAAATTTTCAATTATCTTTCCTTCATGGAATTACAACTACATATACCCGTCGCGTTTAAAAATATTCGGAGTGCCGACGAAAAAAATTCAATCATCCTTGCAGGAGATGTTGGTGGTACAAAAGCAAACATGATGTTGAGCCGCTTCAACGGAACAGCATTGGAAACCATTCACGAAAAGCGCTACGTTAGCCAGGATTATCAATCATTTACCGACATACTCACCGATTTTTTAGCAGGACAACCAAAGCCGGCAAATATTTGCTTTTCAGTAGCTGGGCCGGTATTGGAAGGAAAAGTGAAATTTACTAACCTCAGCTGGAACATCGACAGTGCGCTTATCAGCAAACATGTTGGCGGAAGCCCTGTTGCCATTTTGAATGACCTGGAAGCCACCGCCTATGGCCTCGCCGGTTTGAAAAAAGAAGAGCTTAAAATTTTAAGCGAAGGCACCAATGAAACTCCTGGTAACATTGCTATCCTCGCAGCGGGTACAGGGCTCGGCGAAGCCGGGCTTTTTTGGGATGGAGCCGCCTACCATCCTTTTGCGACGGAAGGAGGCCACAGTGATTTCGCACCAAGAACACCACGCGATGTCGCCCTGCTAAACTTCCTGCTTACCCGGCATGAACACGTAAGTTGGGAACGTCTCTTGAGCGGAAACGGCATCTACACCATCTGGCAGTTTTTAACAGAAGTAGAAAAGAAAGACAAACCAGAATGGTTGCTCCAGGAAATGAAAAATACCGATCCGGCGCCTGTCATCAGCAATGCAGCCCTGGAAAATTCCTGTGCTGTTTGTGCGGAGACCATTGCGCTCTTTAATCGCTACCTCGCGATCGAGGCAGTAAACCTGACGCTTAAATTAAAAGCAACCGGCGGCGTTTACCTCGCAGGAGGAATTGCACCAAAACTACAAACCTTATTGAACCCCGCGGTGTGGCAGGAGGTGTTTGAAAAAAGCGGGCGCATGCGTCATCTCTTAAAAGAAGTTTCGGTGTATGTTGTTTTAAATGAAAAGGCACCTTTGTTGGGCGCCGGTTATTATGCTTTGCTGAGTATGTAAAAATTCCAACCTCAACAACGCTCGGTTTTATTATAAGAATACAAACTCTTTAACTGAGCAAACAATCACAATAAAACAATTCAATCCAGGGACCAGCGATGGTCCCTTTTTATACCCGATAACTCACGACCGAACACCTTTATCTAAAGCGGATATTTCCTGGATCTTAAAACTTGATGCATTTTTCCAGTTCCCGACCTCAACTAATGTTCTAAGACTTTCAACAGGAAATTTACTTCCACCACTTAGCTGCTGATCTGAATTGTATATTGTGTGCAAAAACTCTCATG
>JAURWD010000308.1 GCA_030655145.1 Ferruginibacter sp. | reverse complement strand
GTGATAGTATTGGATGAGGCTGGCTTTTGTTATTCCGTTCCATATTTCCCGTTGCACATCATTAATCTTAATTGTACATCCCCCAATATCGAAATTCTGAACATCAGTTTGTTTCTGATTGAAGACTTTTAGCCAGTTACTATCTTGAGAATTAGTTCGAGGTTTAGCTTCTTTGCGATTAAAATCCTTTGGTAGTGTAACACTTTCTTTCTCTGATTCATTAAAAGTGAGTGGTTCTTTTATGATCTCCTTTACCACGTCTTTTGCTTTTTTGTCCTTTCTAAAGCCAAGAAAAATAGCTGGCTTTCGAATCCTACCAGATTTCGTCCATGTTGCAAATTTGAAGTTTGCAACCAGCTTAGGCTTAACCCAGTGGATGACACCTGGTGAATCAACTTTATTTGCAAAAGGAGATTTCGATTGTTCAATCGCTTTAAGCTGTCTCAATATTACTGGCATCTCCGCATCTTTAAAACCTCCGCCCCCATGTCCTATCCATTCGAATTCATTTCCTTTATAAGCCCCAAAGAGTAAGGAAGCAAATGGCCGTCCTCTATCGGATTCCACCCATCCACCAATAACAAACTCCTGGCGGATTTCGGTAGGGATCTTTAGCCATTGCTTCCCTCGTTCTCCTGGTTTATAATAACTGTCTGCCTTTTTTGCGACAATGCCCTCCATTCTATGTTCCTCCATTTGCTTAAACAACCATGATCCATCTTCGAAATGATCGCTGTATTTAAGCACCTCATTCACCATGATTACATCAGCTAAGATTGCTTTACGTTCAACAAGAGGGAGATGCATAAGGCTGTACCCTTCTAGATACAAAATGTCAAAAACATAATACTTTATAGGTGTTTCATGGCCGTTGTACAACTGCAACGCATCAAAGTTTGGTCGCCCTACCTCATTCAGAACAACCACTTCACCATCGAAAACTACATTAAGTTTTAAGTTTGCAAGCGCTCTTGCTACAGGTGGGTATTTCTTGGTGTAGTCTAATCCGCTGCGAGAACCCATCTTCACCTTTGACCCATTTACGTAGGACAGGATGCGATAACCATCCCATTTGACTTCGTATAGATAGGATGGATCGGTCGGAGGCTCTTTTACTAGCCTACAAAGCATTGGTTTTATATCTCCTGGAAAGGAAGCTTTAGCCCCTTTGCTTTTAATGGTCTTCAGGACTTTTGGTTTCATGATGTCACAATGTAAAAACCCCCTAATGGTTGGGGGTTAAAATGAGAATTCTTGAATTCTATTTCGGACCGAAAGCCTTTCGAACGGCTTCAACAGAGGTACCAACTTCTTCTACAGTTTTGATAAGCTCTTCCTTTGTGATGCCGAGAGTTTTTGTCCAATACTGTACTTCGTGTTCTTCATTTACATTAATGCGCTTACTGTCTGGAGGTCCGGACTTTTTTTTACTATCAGGCATATCAATTTTTTTGAATACCAACCAAAAAAATTATGCCATGCTAGTTATCTTTTGTCCGCTCATCCAGTACTGCTTTGATAGCCTGGCAGGCTTCAAAGTTTTCTTCAGCTTCAAAATCTTCCATGAGATTATCCAAATCCTCGGTTGGCAAATCCCATAATTCATCCATCTTTTCTTCCAAAGACATTGTTGGTGAAAGGAGCATTTTATAAAATTGGGTCATTTCGAGGGAGCTTCTTCTTCTTTCACTGTGATTCATAGTCTGGGGAATTTGACAAGCAATTTATCGAAATCTTATTTTTCATGGAGTCTTTTCTGTCGAGACTAGTTTTTTAAAAAATTCAGCGAATGGTATAATGTGCAAAAACCTCACCTCATGCTTTAGGACGTTTGTAGGAAGTAAGTCCTAAACGTATCAATTTCTTTTGTTCCCATTTGAGGATTCTTAGAGATTACCTTTCTCGTATAAGTAATACTTCACTGTGCTTGGCCATGGGGTTAAGACTCCTCACAAAGTTTGACCGGGTCTAAGCTGGGAACTACTCGAATCGAAAAAGCAAAAATGACTTTATAATTGTATTAATTTATACCTATCACAAAAAAAGTAGCCTAACAGCAGAAAAATTAATATATTGAATAAAAATTACATTCATGTTACCTAACAAGGTAGAAGAATTTTTAATTCGAGATGGTATTAAAGTTCGAATAGAACCCAATCACGACTTCTCCAGAACGGATAATACTCACGTGGTAACAATAATAAAAAAATCAGGAAGTACCACAGCTATGAATGTCTGGGAGAATTGGTTGTCGGGATCCAACTCCTCAATAAGATTGATAAACCGACAGCTGCATCCGATTGAAATTGAAGTACTAGTCATTCTAAAATCAAAATATAAGCATTAAGTTTAATTAGTGCCCTACGTGTTCTTTCAAGTTTCTTACTTACCTCCCTCTAAAGAATTCAAGTGTAAAATTACAACTGCTAAACCTGAATTTAAGACAAACAAAAAAGCCGTTAAAGTGGTGATCCAATCCATCCTACCGACCTCTAAAAATTAACACTGAGAACCCTATAATTGGAAAAATCTTTATCCCTAAACCCTACTTTAGGTTTCAGGCTAATTAAGCTTTATAAGACCGTTGTCCTGAGCCTGTCCTAAGTAAACTGTATTCCAGTGCAGGCTCATTTCACTAGACGAAAAAGTGTTTATTTTAAATTCAAAGTAGAGATCCCCATATTCATAGTCATCACTTTCAAAATACCAACGCATTGTGCCGGTTTCTCGAATGTATTCCCAAGTGAAAGCGATGGTATGCCACCCGTATTCAGAAACGGGGTCCATCGTCTCGCAGGGTTCGTGGGTGTATGCCGAGTATCGCTCAAACTGTAACTCAGATTCTACACCATTCACTTTATCAGCGAAACGAAAACTAACACTGTCAGTTCTGGAGTAGCCGGTTACAAGATCCTCACAAGGTGGCCCTGCTTCCTTTTGGCTCTCTAAGACACCAAGCTTGTTTATTTGAGCATCTTTTCCATAAAAGTAGGCTCGCCAGGTTCCGTGTGCGATTAATGTTTCGACCGTATCAATGATACCATTTGTGTTGAAAACAATAGTGTTCCCATAAGCTGTATCAGTTTCGTTTATTGCGTATGCTCGAGCAGCGTATTTTGAACCGGACATCAATTTTTTCAAATGGGCAGTGAAGGATCCTAAGCCAGCAGAATCTGAAGTTTTTAGATCGAATACAGTAGGCGGGCTGTTGAGATTTGATGAGTAACAAACACCCCGTGAGATGATTTTTGTTTCCCCTTCTTGTTTTACAAGGCCAGAAACACTCGCAGTAGAATCAGTTAGTTCATTTAGGCCGAAGCCCTTTTTACCAGCATTGTCTACAGTTTCGACTTCAGGTAACTTAATTAATCTTAGCACTTGATAGTTTTTAAACAAGACTTTAGCCTCTGGCGATTCAAGCCCAACCGGATGAACTCCTCTGTGCGGTTCTTTCTCTGGCACTCCTAATTTGTTCAAATTTAAATTCCATAACTGTTCAGCTTTTGCATCCCTGCCCTCAAGTCTCTTAGATGTGGGATCTGGGTTACCGTTTGATTGAAATATTAATTCACCTTTTTCCACAACATTATAGTACCAGCCAATATGCCCACTTTTATAGAGTATGTCGCCATTCTGCAAAACAAATCCAGGGTCTGTTCTTTTTATCTTTCTTAGAGTAAGGCTTTTGTACTGTTTTTCTAGTGCTGCACTTATTTTTTTTTGAAAACTTGCCACATTTGTATTCAATCTTAAGTCTCTGGTTACGGACAAGCCGGCTAATTCAAACAATCGCATTACGAAGCCACTGCAATCAATACCAAAAACGGAATATTCCATGTGGAGATCTTCACCCATAGTTGCTGTATCTCTATCTGTATAAAGTTTGTTTCCATAGCTGTATGCGTATCCCGGGTGAGCAGGCTTTAATAAAGTTTTGCCTGCTTTTGTAACTTCATTTGGCTCTGCTGGGAAAATTGTAGCATAATCATCTGAAAGCGACCGAGCATTTGAGAGCATGTCTGAGATGATAATCGCTTTTCGATCTAGGGGTACTGTTTCAGCTACAGAACTTTGTCTAAACCTTGGTCCAGAGTACAAATAGGGAGTAATCTCAGCAAGTGTGGGTGTCGGCACACCTATTTTATCCAGAATATTTATTTCTTCAGAAGTTAAGTTGAAGTCATTTCCAGGAATCAGTTTGCCACTGATCGTGACTGAAAAGCCTTTTTGGACCGTTAATTTTGACCCACTTTTTACTTCCAATGATCTTACTGCGATATTCGATGAAGCTACGATATTAGCAGTGGCGATGACTACATACGAATTTACGTCTGGGAGTCTACCACAGGACCAATTTAATGAGTCTTCCCAAAAAGGGCTATACCCACCAATCCACTGATTCGTAAAATTAATTGCTGTGATCTCACTATTGGCAGTACTTGTTACGCATCTAAAATTGAATCCATTTATGCTGGTGGGAGCATTAGTGATTTGGAGTGTGTTTGATGTAGCACCAGAATAAAGTGAGCTGTTGACTACTGCTTCAAACCCATTCCCCTTATCAACTTCCCAATGCAAGCCAATGCCCGTTACAGAGGCTACGATACTTGCATTTTCTCCTTGACATAGGTTTATCGCAGTGTCCTGACAGTAAGAATTACTCGAAAGAAAGCCCAGGGCAAGGACCCAAAAATAAAATTTAGACATAAGATGGCTCTAAGGTTAAGGTTAATGATCGATCAGAGGGGAATACCGGTGGCTTCTGGTAGGAAAGATTATCTAAAGAATGTGTAATATCCTTATTTTATTTAAACTGACAAACTATCGGCAGACTGGCTTTCATTTGGTTTAAAAGATCAATTCACATAAGATCTCAGGAGCTAGCTTTAAAAGCATTGACTAACTTTGAATAATGACGCACCAGGAATTCCTAACACTTACGAAAGATGAGCAGTAATGGTGTGCAAAATACATTGGTGTGCGAGTCGTTAGGTGTGAGTGCTTGTATAAGTATGTGCTGTTTCAGATAGGGTCGTTCTATCTTGAAGGCAAGCTGGATCGGAAGACTGGTAAGACAGTTGATATGTTTTCGTTTACGGGGAGAGAGGGGCTGGATAAGTATATGACGGGTGTTCGCTTACCTCCTACTTCTTAAACAATTTGTTGTGTGGAAAAGAAATCAATAGGCTAAGACAATCGGGCAATCAAAAGTGGAGGTGCTGATTGTGAGGTTTGAAAGGAAGTACGTTTCCCACGCAATGACGAAGAATATAAAGAGGGTTTGGCATTGGCTCAACTTGCTCCTGGTCCCCTGGCGGCGCAATTGGGGATCTATCTCGGGTATGTTCACTATAAAATTTTTGGCGCAACCCTATGCGGACTCGCTTTTGTCATACCCTCTTTTATTATGGTTAGAGCCATTGGTATGGCTTATAAAATGTTGGGTGGCCTATTTTGGATGCAGGCTATCTTTTATGGTGTCGGCGCAGCAGTTGTTGGGATCATTGCGATAAGCAGCTTTAAACTTACAGAAAAGTCTATCAGTAAAATTAATCTAAGAGCCATCCAGCAGAAATGGATGCTTTGGGTATTCTTTTTAACTGGAGCAGCTATCACAGTTATAACTGAGAAAGAAGAAGTGTTACTATTTATCGTAGCCGGCTTTTTATACATGCTCGTGAAAGCACCGCCGTTATGGAGCAACCGAGGATCGATGACGGCTCCGGCGACATCTTCGATTGGCACGGAACGGTCGATGCGGTGCTGATGATAGAGATCGATATGGTCGATCTTTAACCGCCGTAGCGACCCTTCGCAGGCGGCCTTGATTCGCTCAGGGCGGTTATTATTTTTCGGAGGGCTTTTGGTAAGATCCACTGTGAACTTGGTACCGATGATTAAGTTTTTCCTGATCGGCGCAATGGCCCGACCAAGCATCTCTTCATTTCGACCGCCATTATAACCTTCGGCGGTATCGAAGAAATTACATCCGCGCTCATATGCCTGCTGTATCAGTTTGTCCATCATCTTTTCATCGGGCACAATCCCTCGACCTACTTGCATTCCCATGCAGCCGAGCGCTAGCGCTGAAACCTCCAGAGCGGCCTTGCCGCTCCCCAGCGTGCGCCTTTTCGTTAAAATTGCAGACCCATGTTTATCGGGCAAGCCTTCACCCTCGTTGCCGGCATTCGACTCAGCGGCTGAAATTCTGTTGCCACTAAACAGAGCGCCAGCCCCCGCCATGAGTGATGATTTCAAAAGTTTTCTTCTGTTCATATCTGTACTCTTTTATTGTTTTAAGCCTGTGTACAAGGAGGTAGCTGCGGGATTAAGGATAGTGATAAATAGACCTCCTCTAGTTCCGCTTAAATTATACCTACTCACATCTCCTTTTGGAAGGCAACGTTTATTTTTTATTGCTTATCACTCGTTTTAGATTGAAAGGCTGCCCCGGGGCTAATACAATAATTCGCTGCGGATTGACAACCCGGCTGGCTAAGTTTTTGGGGTCACCATTGAAAGGAATAAAATCAGGCGCATCGACAAAGCCCCAATGCCCTAAAATGAGCGGTGTATTTGGATAAGCATTGGCAATTTTGACTGCCCCTTCCAAACCGGAATGAAAGGCAGCATCTTCTGAATAGTCAAACAGGATGGCATCGGGTATGGGCATGTGCAATTGTTCCTGCATAAAGCGGGAATCGCCAGGTGCCCAGATAGAACCATCAGGGGTATTGAACCAAAAGCCACAGGCATCGCCCGGCTCATAGTAACGCTGACCTGGTCTGGGAAAATTATTTTGCCAGGCGTGGTCGGCAAGGGTTAACTGAACGGATACTCTGCCCACACGAAAAGTATCGCCGATAAAGTGACCAAAAGAAGGCAAGCCTTCGTTTTTCATTAACGAGTCTACAAATACGGTAGAATGAAACTGCCTTGTAACAGGCTTTAAATCCTTGAAAGTTTCAATACTGTAATGGTCATTATCGCTGTGTGTAGCAAATACGGCATCCAGACGAGGAACTGCTTTCGGCTTAATCGGGAAGGCCCTTATTAAAGGCATATCATACCCTTGCAACAGCGGGTCAATCATAAACGTAGTGCCCCTGCTATTAACTAAAAAACCAGCCATCCCTAACCAGCGGATGGTTGTGCTTTTAGATGGCCCAAATGCTTCTTTTCCGAAAGGCTGTGTTGGTGGCGCAGTAGCCTGGTACTTCTTTGCTTTCTTTACTCCTATGCTATCAGCAGGTGTTTGTGCATACAAGGCCGACGTAAATAGTAATACCGTTAACAAGAAAACGGCTGGGCGATGTACTAGGATATTTTTTGGGGCTTTTTTCATTATGCGGCTTTTTATTTGTACTTCGGTCAACTACGTTGGTGGTTGATAAAGTGCAAAGTTCCCGATACTTTCACGCTCAGTTGTTATACCAATTCCTGTTTCACTTACCATTATTTCGGATTGGGGATATAGTTGACTAATCTATTACTGACCTAAGCTAATTTTAATGAAAAGAATCAAAGACCATGGAAAAGATTATCACATTAAAAACTGTGTCGCAATTCACCCGGGAGCGTGGACAAAAAACACTGCATCCGTTGATAAGTATTCTTGACCAATCTCTTTCAAATCCTGTAGAAGAGGTAAATTACCTATCCGATTTATACATCATCTTCCTCAAAGATGTGAAGTGCGGGGAATTGAAGTATGGGCGAGGTAATTATGATTACGAAGACGGAACCCTTCTTTTTGTAGCACCAGGGCAAGTATTTGGACATGGCGGCAAAGGAACAATGATACAACCCTCAGGATGGGCATTGGTTCTTCACCCGGATCTAATACGTGGAACTCATCTTGGTAAAAACATTCATCACTATAACTTTTTTACGTATGAGGCAAACGAGGCGCTTCATATTTCAGATGCGGAAAGAAAGATTGTATTGGAATGTTTTGATAAAATCAGGCATGAATTAGCAATTGGTATCGATAAGCATAGTAAGACGCTGGTTGGGAGCTACATTGAATTGTTTTTGAACTATTGTGTTCGTTTTTATGAACGCCAGTTTATTACAAGAGAATATATTCATAAAGACGTTCTTGAAGGATTTGAACAAATTCTAAATGAATATTTGCAGTCGGATAAGCCCCGGACGTCCGGCTTGCCGTCAGTTAGATATTGTGCTGAGCAATTGCATTTATCTCCAAAATATTTTGGAGACCTGGTAAAGAGAGAAACAGGGAAGACTGCTCAGGAGTACATACAACTAAATATAATTGCCGTCGCTAAAGAAAGAATTTTTGATACAGGTAAAACAATAAGCGAAGTTGCTTATGAACTTGGATTTAAGTATCCCTCACATTTCACCCGATTGTTTAAACAACAAGTTGGGCAATCACCTAATGAATACAGGAGTTTGTTAAACTAAAAAGAACAGCAGTTTCGGGTGATATGCTTGGTACAGGAAATATCTCTGGAAGATTTCAGACGTAGCAATTGGTGTGAGTGTTTGCAGTCTCCTCCAATAATTAGATTTATTCTTCCTCTACTACAGCGGGTGAGTTATTGTATGGTTAGAATTTGTTTGTTAGATTTTACGATTTGCATTATTTACACATCTTTATATATTCTGTACTAATTAACCTCGAATAGGGTAAAGCTTTAATTCGATTGACGAAAATCATTTGAAATACTGCGACTTGTCAGGATTAATTTGCTGTTGCCGAATTACTTTGTATATACAAAAAACAGCGATGAACATTCAAACCCCACTTACTACCATAAAAACATGTAATGAGTAGCCAGTGCTCAGAGGGGTTTCAATCCAAGCAATCATGACAAAGTTAGTTGGTGTAAAACTCGTTCATACCATCATCTGGATCTGTTTTAATTTGATCCTCTTCTATTTAGCCTATGCCGTTATCGTCGACAAAATCGACCGCCTTCTGTGGTTTTGTATTGGCACCATTGTGCTGGAAGGCATGGTGCTGCTTTACTACAAAGGAACTTGTCCCCTGACTTTAATTGCCCGTAAATACTCGACCTCTACCAAGCCAAATTTTGATATTTATCTTCCCGCCTGGCTTGCGCGGTATAACAAACTCATCTACACCACTTTCTTTGTGATCATTGTAGCTGCACTCATATATAGAATGACAATCGCTTCTATAACATCCCCCATCTAACAAATTATGATACAACTTATTTTGGTAACCGGTGCAATGCTTGGCCTGGCCAGTCTTATTTTATTGGCTGGCAGATGGCGGCTGGCAGTACAATTCAGCAAAAAGGTACAGCAGCTCTTTTCCGAGTCAGCAAACATTTCCGATAAGACTTTCAATCACGACTCATTAGCAGAACTCCCCCCACCCGTTCAACGCTATTTTAAACACGTGCTCAAGGAAGGCGAGCCTTATATGAGCTATGCACGCATAACGCATACCGGGGAATTCAAAACAGGGTTCGATAAAGGCTGGGCAAAAATTGAAGGGGAGCAATACGCCACTACGAAAAAACCGGGCTTTATCTGGAAAGGCAAAACGTCCATCTTTGTTGCCCGTGACATGTATATTGGTGACACCGGGAGGTTGGTTGTGTCACTGTTTTCGCTCTTCAAGGTGGTAGATGCTAAAGGTGATGCATATAACCAGGGAGAACTATTAAGATGGCTTGGCGAAAGTGTTTTATATCCAACCAACTTGCTACCCAGCGAGCGATTACGGTGGTTTCCAATGGATGCACACAAAGCAAAACTTACATTCAACTACTTGCAGCTATCCTTATTTTTTATTATCAGTTTTAATGACGTCGGAGAGATCATTCAGATGGAAACACAGCGATATATGGATGACAAAAACCTGGAAACATGGATCATTAAACTCGCTGCCTATAAACAGATAAACGGGGTTGTTGTACCTACAGCATTTGAAGTGTTGTGGCGATTGAAAAAGGGAGATTTCAGCTATGCCAAATTTAATTTGCAGCAGATCGAATACAACAAGCCACACAAATTTGAAGAACACGAAATGCATTATAGCTAACCGCGTCAGTCATGATTGCACCACGTAAATCATGCCTTTTTTGTAAGATGTTTACGCCTCGCCACAGGAACTAATAAAACCGCGAGCCCTTTATTTATCGGTATCTTTGGAACAGTCGGTATTATAGATTTTTTTTGTAATACCCTCCACCCCCTCATGCTTGAAAAGAACACCTATCCATTAAAGAACATCGACAACATTCACCAATTTGAAGCCTTGTTCAACTTTGCTACGATCGGCATTGTTGTTACCAACAACGACGGAAAGATCGTAAACTTCAATAAGTACGCAGAAACACAATTCAGGTATACCAAGCAGGAAATTCTTGGGCACACGGTTGATAAGCTCTTGCCGACATCGGCGCATGCAAGACACGTCAAATACCGCGAGGAATATTACGATCATCCTGAACCGCGGATAATGGGGCATGGAAGAGATCTTTTCGCGCAAAGGAAAAATGGCGAGACCTTCCCGGTAGAAGTAAGCCTGAGTCATTACCTCATAAACAATGAAACCTTTGTAATCGCTTTTGTAATAGATATAACAGTCCGCAAGAACCATGAATTAAATGCATTGGCTCAAACACGCGAGTTGGAGCAGGTGACAGCCGAAGTAAAATCCATGAATGCAGACCTGGAGAAAAAAGTGGAGGATCGTACTAAAATGCTCCGCGAAGCTTTATCTGAACTCGAACGATCGAAGGAAGAGCTAAACCTTGCGTTTGAAACTGAAAAGGAGCTCAGTGAATTGAAATCACGTTTTGTTACCATGGCCTCACATGAATTCAGAACGCCGTTAAGCACCATACTTTCATCCGCTTACTTACTGGATAAGTACAATGAGCTTTGTATGGATGCTAAAATTGCAAAACATGTTCACCGCATCAAAGGAGCGGTTGGCGGGATGAAAAATATACTCGAAGATTTTCTTTCACTTGGCAAACTTGATGAAGGGTTGGTCAAAACAAATGCAGAAGTTTTAGACGCACAAGGGCTCGACGATATGCTGAAAGATTTCCTGCAGGAGATGGAGGGCTTGTTAAAAACGGGCCAGGTAGTTAAGCTCATCAACTCTGTAGACCGTGAACTAAAAATAGATAAATACCTCTTGAAAAATATACTGATCAACTTAATTTCCAATGCTGTAAAATTCACTGATAAAACGGGTTTAATAAAACTGAAAACTTTCTTTAACGGCAGCACTTTCATGATTGTAGTTGAAGACAATGGCATTGGTATCTCAGAAGAAGATCAGCAACATTTATTCGAGCGCTTCTTTAGGGCAAAGAATGCTGGAAATATCCAGGGAACCGGGTTGGGGCTGCACATTGTTGCCAAATATCTTGAGCTAATGAATGGCTCAATAACTATTAAAAGCAAATTGAACGAAGGCACAATAATTACCATTGCGGTTCCGCAATAAAATTCAAATTACCATGAACAAAATATTGGTTATAGAAGACAATACGGAAGTAAGGGAGAACACTGCTGAGATCATTGAACTTGCCAATTACGAAGTACTAACAGCAGAGAACGGAAAGATTGGTGTCGAGATCGCATTGAAAGAAAATCCGGACCTGATCGTCTGCGATATTATGATGCCTGTATTAGACGGGTATGGCGTCTATCACTCCCTCAGTAAACACACGACAACTGCCTCAATTCCATTTATTTTTTTAACAGCTAAATCTGAAAAAGCCGATTTCAGGCGCGGTATGGAAATGGGTGCCGACGATTATCTGATGAAGCCCTTTGAAGGAATTGACTTGCTGCACGCAATAGAAATAAGATTGGAGAAAAACGACCTTTTGAAAAAACAGTATTCGGGCCCGGGAGCATTGAACGCTTTTTTAGAGGAGGTACAACGTACCGGCCAGGTGAGTCTTGGTACCGCAGAGCGGGAAACAGTGAACTATCCCCGCAAATTACAGGTCTACAAAGAAGGTCAGCATCCACGCATGGTTTACCTGGTTATTTCGGGTTCAATAAAAATTTCAAAAACCAACGATGATGGCAAAGAGTTTATCACTAACATACTCGGGCCTGATGAATATTTTGGCTATACCTCCATTTTAGAGGATGTAAACTATAAGGAAAATGCAGAAGCGCGGGACGACTCGACATTAATGTTGATTCCCCGCGAGGACTTTTCGAATCTCGTACTGAACGACATTACCGTCGCAAGAACCTTTCTTAAGATCATCACCCAAAACATCGTTGAGAAGGAGGAAGATCTTTTGAATCTCGCGTATAGCTCGTTGCGCAAAAAGGTTGCCTATGGACTTATACAGTTGATGGAAAAATTCAAGATCGAAGATTCGCAACAGCCGGCTTTAAACTTATCTAGAGAGACATGGCTCAGTTAATTGGTATAGCACCCGAATCACTTATCAGAACACTCAGCCATTTTAAGGAGGAGAAATTGATCGAGATCCAATCGGGAAAAGTGATCATCCTTGAGGAAAACAAATTGAGAAATTTACCCTACTAATTTCCGTTCGTAAAAAAGTGTGGGATGGTTAAAAGGATTTCATATTCCTTGATCTTTTCGTTAAGCCCGTTCAATCATCACATTACCTGGCTAGCTTATAAGTCAATCTCGCGAGATGCTTTTGCCAGGAGCCATCATTTCCGAGCTTATAAATTCGCCAGCCGAATTCTGACTTTCCAGTGTCCATCCTTCAGTAATAGAGATCACATTCCATACATTTCCACATTTCCTGGAGACTTGTACGACCACACCAAGTGAATGCTCAAAGTCATGCGTAATTTCCAAAATGGTTCTTCGGTCATTGATATCCATTCGCGTGGCCACTACTCCGTTCGCTAATTGTTTTAAAGAAGTTGCAGGATCAATCTTCCTGCTCTTAAGCGTTTTAGCCCCTTTATCTGTTTCGAGGAAATCAATTTTTAGGAAGGGGTAGCGTTCGGAAAATGCATGCTGGATATCTCCGACTATGCTTTCATTATTAATGCATATTTCCTTGTGTTTTGTTTCCATAGCAATCCTTTTAAAATAGTTTTCACTTATGGGTAATCGGTTTAAACCCTTCAAAGGTAGTTAGCCGAATATGCGGTTTAGCTGAACCGCGTCAGAGTTACAGGTGATCCTTGTCATGTAGCTGCTGACGTCTACATAAAATATTACCTGGATGTTGCAGAGGCTTTAAGTTCATTACCACCAACCGGCATTCCCTACAACTAGCGGGAATGTATAAGTGATGACAATCATGTTAGCACACCCTCCCCCATCATGTCCTGCTCTAGTGTCTGCGGGTAGTTTTGTGGAATAAACAAACCCTTTGAAAAACAAGGAACCTAAAAATAAACATCATGAAAACTTTCTCACTAAAACAACTCGGCCTGGCAGGTACGTTAATCTTTACAGCAGCTTTTACAACTTTGACTAACAACCTTTCGGCGCAGACGACATTTCAATCAAGCGCAGTCGAGATCAGGCTCACAGGGACATCTACCCTGCATGATTGGGAAATGAAAGCTGCGCAAGGTACAAGTGAAGCATCATTTGTTGTTGACGCCTCAGGTAAAATAACTTCCATAACCAAATTAAATTTTAGCCTCCCGGCTACGAGCCTGAAAAGTGACAGTAAAGCGATGGACAAAAACACCTACAAAGCACTCAACACAAAGAACCACCCGAACATCAGCTTTGTACTTACGTCCGCTACCATCGTCGAAAAGGGAGGCAATACCTACCAGTTAAATTGCATGGGGAAGCTGGACATTGCCGGTACCATAAAAGAAACTGAACTGCTCGCCGTTGGCAAATACAACCCTGCTGATAAAAGCTTTACGGTCAGCGGAATCAAGAAAATGAAGATGACCGATTACAATGTGAAACCTCCAACAGTAATGTTAGGCGCAATCAAAACAGGGAATGACATTGCGATCTCTTACAACCTGAAGTTCACCAGGTAGTTCCGTTTTAAAACATCCAATTAAAATAAATCAATCCAAATAAGTTAACGTTACAAAGTCATTATTATGAAAAAAATATTATCCAGGTATTCTCGTAAGATCGCATTTGTTCTTGCGTGTGGGCTTCCACTCGTAGCCACGGCTCAAAAAGAATTTTATGGACGGCCTTCCTACTGGAGACCTTATGACCAAACAGGGCTTAACGTATTTGAAACAACGAAAGCTTCAGACTCGACAGAATACCTCGGTCCACGTCTCCGCATTGGTGCAGGGTTCACGCAACAGTATCAAAGCCTCAAACATGAGAACACCGCCCTGAATAACCAGGGAGTTAACAAGCTGTACCCGATCACCCCCGGATTTATGACGGCCCAGGCAAACCTTTTTACTGATATCCAACTAGCGGACGGAATACATTTGAATGTAACAACCTATCTATCAACACGCCACCACAACGAAGCCTGGGTGAAGGGAGGCTACATTCAGTTTGACAAGCTTCCATTCAAAGGTAAATTCTGGAAAAACCTTATGGAGGTTACTACCATCAAGGTTGGACATATGGAAGTTAATTATGGAGATGCGCATTTCCGCAGGTCAGATGGTGGTCAAACACTCTACAATCCGTTCATTGAAAATTATATCATGGATGCTTTTGCAACAGAAATCGGTGGCGAAATTACCATGCAAAAAAATGGATTATTTGGAATGATCGCTATGACAAACGGAATGATCAAAGGCAACATTGATTCAGCATCGAAAGGAACCGTGAATGGTATAGTTGTAGATGACAACGACAGCCGCAGTCCCTCCATCATCTTAAAAGGTGGTATCGACAAACAGTTAACAGACAAAGTTCGTTTACGGGTTTCAGGTAGTTTCTACCACAATTCAAGTAATGCCGGTAGTGGACTCACCCTTTATGGTGGCGACCGCTCGGGCTCGAACTACCAGAATGTGGTGGAAAGATGGAAAGATGCCGCAGGTAATGTGCAGGCTTCTACAGCAATAGCATTCTCGGGCAGGCTAAATCCCGGCTTCTCTAAAAAAGTGGATGCGATCATGTTAAACGGGTTTTTAAAAGCCGGAGGATTAGAATTATTCGGAACGTTTGAAACCGCTAAAGGCAGAAGTAAAACTGAAACCATCGAAAGAAAAGCCAACCAACTTGCCGGTGATATGATCTATCGGTTTGGCAAAACTGAAAACCTTTATGTAGGCGGCAGGTACAATACGGTGAAAGCCAGGCTGGCCAATATGGCCAATGATGTTACGGTAAATCGGTTTGCGCTCGCCGGTGGCTGGTTCCTTACAAGAAATGTTCTGTTAAAGGGGGAATATGTTATCCAGGATTATAAAGACTTCCCAACTACGGATTATCGCAACGGCAGTCAATTTAAAGGAGTAGTGATTGAGGCGGTGGTTGGATTCTAAAGAATACTTGCTTATGCTGATTATTTGGAACATAAATGAGCTTTCGGGCTCATTCTTTCGTTTGATGCCTAGATAAATTCACGACCATGAACAATCATAATTATTTACGTCATGATGCTCTACCAATTATACTCTTTTTGATTGCATCACTATTTTTAGGCGGGCGACAGATCAAAAGTGAACTTAACCGGCCGAACGTCGTCAGGTGGGTAGTAGAGAAGAACAGTTCACTGCAGGTAGCCGGCATGTCGAATGTAAATGAATTCTCCTGTAATATCAGGGAATACGCGGCTAAGGACACAATCACTTGCAGTGATGAGCCTGCAAAGACAATCACTCTTTCCGGCGAATTAGAAATGGATATTATGAGCTTTAACTGCAACAGCAACGTGATCACTAAAGACCTGCGTAAAACTTTAAAAGCGGAAACGTACCCAACTTTCAATATCCGGTTTCTCTCGCTCCAATCAATGCCTGCCCTATTACGCAAAACGGAGTTAATAAAAGGTTGCCTGGAAGTAGAACTCGCCGGCGTGGTAAAGAAATTTGAACTGAACTATACATTCACAGCGATTGGTGCCGGCTATATTAAACTAACAGGAAGTCACAGGTTTTGCTTTTCAGATTTCAATTTGTCCCCGCCTCGTAAACTGGCAGGGTTAATAAAAATAAAAGATGAATTTGATGTGAGCTTTCAATTGATCCTGCGGTCACTTTGAGCACACTATTTTGCAGAAGTTAGCGGTGTAGTGAACAGTATGTCACATAAACTAAACAGTTATACGTACACGCGCTTGAATGTAACCTAAACCAATGAGGTTGGATATTATTTGGAGACGCGTTTACAAACTTACAAGCGGGATATAAATATCAAAGGTTGCTCCTTTTTCAAACTCACTTGTACCGATAACTAACCCGTTGTGGTTTTCGACAATCTTCTTCACAATAGACAAACCTATGCCCGTTCCTGGGTAATCTTCTCTGTCATGAAGACGCTGGAATAATCCAAATATCTTCTCCTGGAAACGAGGCTCAAATCCAATTCCATTATCGCTAAAGGCAAGGTGACAATAATGTTGGGAAGGTGATAAACGCTGCGTGGAGAACGCTGCAATATGCTCGTTAAAAGCATGACCATCAGCCGTTTCACCCGAAATAATAATACGACACGGTACAGCAGTTTTCGAAAACTTTATTGAATTACTAATAAGGTTATTAAAGAGCTGGCGAAACTGGAACGGGATGACCATGATTTCACCCAGGCCGCTAGCTTCAATCAAAACGGTCTTTTGTGTTATTAGCTCAGACAAGTCCTCCTTCACTTCATCCAGCATTTTCGCCAGGTTCGTCCTTTCAAAAATCCTTTCCGAAATATTTGTTTGTGAATATAACAGCAGATCCTGGATCAGCGTTTGCATCCTTGTCGTTGAAGCCTGGATACGTTCAAAATAATTTTTGCCTTTTGAAGAGAGATTTTGGGCTTCCCTGTCAATAATTAGCTTTGAAAAAGTTGTGATCTTTCTAAGCGGTTCCTGTAAGTCGTGACTGGAGATAAAAGTGAATGCCTGGAGTTCTTGATTCAACCTCAGGAGTTCTTCATTCTTAGTATACAACAATTCGTTGGCTACACTTAGTTGATGGGTTCGTTGCTGCACTTTTTCATCGAGATTTTTTTCGCGTAGCACATGATCTTCTATATTTTTATTTTTAGCATTTACCTGCTCTGTTACTTCGTACCCAAAAACAAGAATGGAATAGACCTTTTTGTTTTCATCATACATCGGCTGGTAACTGAAGTTGAAATACCTTAATTCAGGTTGCAAACCGAGATCCCGTGACAATGAAATAGGAATTTCATTGCCCACATAGGGTGTACCGGTAGCATAAACTTCGTCCAGTATCAAGTCAAACCCCTGCCCCTTTAGTTCTGGCAATGCCTGCATAATCGGCAGTCCCTGGATCTGCCGGTTGCCAAACAGTTGCTGGTATTGATCATTAACAAGTTGATATACATGGTCCGGACCACGCAACGTGCTGATAAACCCGGGGGCTGTCATCAGGAGATTTTCCACCATCAAGGCCTGGGCTTCCAATCTTTTCCTAGTCATCACTACCTCTGTCACATCATTAACGACACACACTATACCAGTTACCTTATTTCCATCTTCCACCAGCGGTTTACAAAGACAGTTGAAGAAATATGTTCCCAGGCTGCCTAAACGAACCAAGCTCACCTCAATCTCGTTTCTGATATAGGGCTGGCCTGTAGCCAATACAGATAATAAATGTGGCCTGAGGATAGATCGTATACCCGGGAAAGAAGCGAACAAGGACTGTCCAATGATATCCTTCTCTTTTTTCCCGGCGTAAGTTAAAAAAGTTTCATTCGCAATCTCAACGACAAGATTTGTACCTCGCAATATCAAAATGCCAACTGATACCTGGGCTACAATATCATGAAATCTGTTTAGTAATTCACGTTCGTTATCCTGTGCATTTACCTGTAGGGTAATGTCCCGCGATACGGAAAGAATGCGTTTCACCTGGTTTATAGACCCAGGCTCTTGCACGGGCAAAACAATTACATCCCACCATTTAGGCTTACCTTTTCGTGTGGGTCTAAACGCCTGGAACTGCACTTTCTCTCCGGCAAGAGCCTTACTGACAGCAGCTTTAATCATAGACCGCTGTTCCTTACCCCACATATCCCACCAATATTGGTCTTTCACTAATCCAAAATCATCTATTTCTAAGAGACAGGTGCCATTTGAATTCATGTATTGCAATTTGCCCCTGGCATCCAGAACCTTAATACAGTCAGGACTGCTTTCAAGAATTGAGCGGTTAAACAGTTCACTTGCTTCAAGTAGCCTTTCCGCTTCTCGCCTAGTCGTGATATCTTCAAAGGCCAATAAGATCAGTTTCTCTGAAATTTTCTCATTGGTCATCTTACGGGCATTCAATAAAATCACCCGTTCTCCTAAAGCCGGAAAACCAACCGATACTTCAAAATCATTGAAAGCTGCTTTTTGCGGAATGATGGTTTCTAATAAGTGACGCAATTCCGGAATGTCCCATTGTTTGTTTCCAAGATCGTAAACCAATACGCCTTCGATTTCTTCGCTTCTTAATTTGAAGGCGGTGCAGAATGCATCATTTGCACCCTTCACACGAAGGTTCTTATCAAGAATCAGCAAGGGTTCTCTGATCGTGCTCACAATCAATTCGGCATAGTGCCGGGCATATGTCACCCGCTCGTTCACACTGATCAGTTCTTCGTTGGTGCTTTGCAGTTCTTCTTTGCTTGTTTCCAGTTCTTCATTCAGGCTTTGAAGTTCTTCACTTCCACTCAACAATTCTTCATTGGCACCCTGTAGTTCTTCATTGGCTGCTTCATGATCTTCCGTGATGATGCGCATCTCCTCCCGCGATTGGGCTAATTCTGTTTCGATGCTTTGCGTGTAAAGGTCTTCTATACCTCCGCTTACCTCCAGGGCTTTTATCGAAGTACCCGGAGACGAAAGCTGCTCTATAAATGATACCAGGTAATGCGGATCAACAATATTAGGAAGTGGTATTACTTCAATGGTGATGAGGCGGGGGCTTCCATTTAATAGGAACGGAATATTTTCTTTTGTTACTGCTTGGTTTTCCTTCCTGGCTTTTAAAAGTATGTTCCGGAGTTTGAAGGCAAGACCGTCTTTCGCCATCTTGAAGATATTATGGCTTGGCTTTCCCGATACCTGCTGCAGGTAATTACCCGTATTCCCACGAAATTGCACAATGTCCATTGCGTGGTTCACAACTACCCCCGGCGGCGCATACCTACTAAGTACAACCTGGTCCGCCGTTTTCTCGAAATCTGTTAGCAAGGGTTCACTCTTCAAGCCTTTGTATAAATCCTGCAAAGTTTTTTCGATGCGTTGGCTCGCAACATGCATAAATTTCACCTGGACATCCTTCCGAACAAAAAGTTTCGGCTTCCTTTTGGTACTTGCAAAAAGGTCAGGCATGCTGGCTGTTGTTTCCGATTTACCGAGCAACAACGTACCGTTACGCACTAAGGCATAGTGAAAGGTAGTAAGGGCTTTTTTCTGAAGATAGGCCTCCATGTAGATCAAGACGTTTCGGCAACTCACCAAATCCATTTTGCCAAATGGAGGATCTTTCACAAAGTTGTGCAGCGCAAATACACACATGTCCCTAATCTCTTTTGCTATTTGGTAGCCACCTTTTATCTCGGTAAAAAATCTTTTCAACCGAGCGGGCTCAACTCCGTCGAGTTCGGCTTTCGTATATATTCCGGTTCGGGCTTTTGAAAGTGCATTCGCATTGATGTCAGTAGCAAACATTTGAAACTTTCCTGACTTTCCTTTTAGTAATTCCTTGAGACATATGGCAATGCTATAAGCTTCCTCGCCGGTACTGCAACTTGGAACCCATACACGGACGATCTCATCAAGAGCTTTACTTTTAAGCAATTGCGGAAGATAGAATTTACTTAGTGCATCAAACACTTCTTTGTCGCGAAAGAAAGATGTCACGGGGATCAGGATGTCCTTGTACAACGCATCTTGTTCTTCTACATTTGCGCTTAAATGAAAAAGATAATCTGACAGATCTTTTTGTTTATTCAAAGTCATGCGGCGCATAATGCGCCGCCGGATCGTCGTTTGCTTGTAATAAGTAAAATCCGTTCCTTTGCGAGTTTTGAGTAGCGTCAGCATATGCTGATAAGTATCTGCGTCTTCAATGGAGATGTCACTTAATTCCTGATCCGATTTATTTCCGGTATTTTTTATTTCCAGGAGCTTGCCAGGAATTAGCTCCGGAGAAAGAATGAAGTCAACAACGTCTGCCTCGATAGCGCTATTTGGCATGCTGGGATATGCCGCTGAATTTTGATCCTGGGCAAACGTAATACCTCCCAGTTCCTTGATTGCTTTCAGGCCAAGTGTGCCGTCTGTCGCTGTTCCGGAAAGTACAACGCCGATTGCATGAGCCTGGTGCACCACTGCAAGTGATGTAAAAAAAAGGTCGATGGGCATGTTTCGCAAATGCTTGCTGGAAGTTCTCGGACTTAGCTGCAAAACCCCATCGTTCTCAATTAACATCCGGTTGGCGGGTATGATATAGATATGATTGGGCTTTACCCGCAACTCATCTGTAATTTCTAACACCGGGACCTTCGTTACTTTTTGAAGCAGTTCCGCAAGGTGGCTTTCATGTCTTGGGTCAAGATGCTGTACAAGCACATACGCCATTCCTGAATCAACCGATATGGCGGCCACCAATTTTTTAAATGCATCGAGGCCGCCTGCAGATGCGCCAATGCCCACCACGGGAAACAAGTTGTCTGATTTGCTGAGCGGCTGGTGCAGAAGGTCGTTGCCGGGCTGGCTGTCCATAAGTTATACCTTTGGTTTAAGAATAAATTCTGAGAGCCTCGGCTGCGAGCTTCCTGCTTCTGAGATGAGGGAAAGAGCCAGGCCAATCATCTGCGTAAGAATTACTGCACTACTCGGCTTCTGGATGTAATAATCTGCCCCATGATCATGAAGCTCCTTAATCATCGGGGTTGAAAGTGAGGTGGTAAGCATTATAACCGGTAAGGCCTTCAGCCTGGAGCTTGTCTTTATAGCTAAAAGACATTCAAGTCCATTCATCCGGGGCATATTCATATCAAGAAACAAAGCAGCAGGAAGCTGACAATCGGCCTGGTTCAGCAATTCAATTAATTGCTGTCCATTGTTAACCATGGTAAGCGTGAAGGAGACTGGCAGATCTTTCAATACATCCTCAAAAAGAAATCGATCATCTATATCGTCATCAGCATATACGATTAGGTTTTGTGGTAAGTGGGAAGAAGCTAACATAACGTTTAAACGAAAAAGATTAGGTTAATAACAAAAGGATATTAGACGGGATGGGCTGATTACTACAAGGTAGACCTATTTAATGGTAAGTATATGACTGTTAACAAGGCGTGCTTGTTAAATCCAGCTGCTCAATATTCTTATAGGCTGCGAGCCGCTTGTTTTAGGAATGATGCTTTTAGATATCCCGAATGCGATAAAAGATGCTTGCAGAACACTGGTTACGATGGCGGCTATCTTACCAATTTTACCGGTGTAAAGATGCTGACTGTAATAAGAAATTTTGCCCGCTTTTTTACTGGATAGAGATTATCGACCTAAGAGTGGAAATTCTAAATAGCTTTAAGAAAAAAACTATGGCAAAATCAGCAAGTAAAGCAGCACCCAAAAAGAAAACAACCGGCAAGCGCGAGCTCATTGCTCCGAATGGCGACAAGCGTTACATCAAAAGGAATGAAAAAGGCCAGATCACTGAAAGTGACGACCAGGCAAAATCTTTAAGCCAGGATATAAAGAAGACTGCAAAAACCAAAATAAAAGCCGGGTACGGAGATAAAGGTGACCAGGCGAAGAAAGCAGCTAAGAAAAAGTAAGCGGCTGATTGAAGTGAGACTTATTTTTAAATTCCGAAATTCGCTTTTAGCAGCTGATGGTGGATTAAAATAAAGTTTCAGCTTTTTGAATCGTTTTGAGCAAGTCAATCCCTTTGCCCAAAACTCCTTTGAAAAGATCTCCTTCTACTTGTAATCTATCGATGGCATTGAAGATGGTGAAGTCTTTCATCGTTAGTCCTGGCTTTACTTCTGACCAGTGCACGGGCATAGACACGGTTGCACCTTTTTTTGGGCGCAATGAATAAGGTCCTGCGATGGTTGCACCCGGTCGGTTCTGTAAAAAATCAAGGTACATTTTTCCTTTGCGCCTGGCTATCATACGTTCGAGACTGGTAAAGTCTGGGAGGTTGTGGTGTACAATACTGACAACGAGGTTGGCAAACATTTGTGACTGGTCGTAACTGTATTTTGCACCCAGCGGAATATAAATGTGCATGCCGGTAGATCCTGAAGTCTTGCAATAACAGGGAACGTCCAACGCATCCAATACTTTCTTTGTTTCGAGTGCTGCTTCAATTACCTGGTCAAAGGTGTTTTTATCCGGGTCTAAATCTATCACGCAATAGTCAGGGTTGTCGGGTGACTGTACCCGGCTGAACCAGGGGTTCATTTCAATGCAACCTAAAGATGCCATCCACAGAAGTACTGCTTCGTTTGTGCCTACCAGGTACTCTTTACTTTCACCATCGCTTGTTGTATATGGAAAGGTTTTCGATACCCATGATGGCGCCTTTCCTTTTACATCCTTCTGGTAGAAACTGTTGCTGTTGATTCCACCCGGGAACCGATTCAGAGAGAGGGGCCTATCTTTTAAGTAAGGTAAAATGTACTCGGCTACCTTGAAGTAATAATTGAACATGTCGCGTTTCGTAACGTTGTCTTCCGGCCAGTAAACTTTACTAAGATTTGTAAACTTCAGTTCATGCCCGTTGATCTTACGAACCTGGTTTTCCTCCGTTGGGTTCAATAGTGTTTTTCTTTCCTTCGCCTTACCGGGTTGAAGAATTTTCTTGCCGGAAGTCTTAACTTCTTTCTCTTCAGTCACGGCTTCTTCGACAGCAATAGCAGTCTCGCGAATTACTTCACTTGCTTTCTTATCTAAACGCATGCCCTGGAAGGAAGGGTGACGAAAAATGCCATCGCTTGTGACTTCTGTAAAAGCCACTTCGCACACGAGTACCGGTTTTAGCCAGGTTGCTTTTGTTTTTGGCGGGCGCGGCTGAAAACGGGAAGGTTTGTTGACATAGGGAATGATATGGAAAGGACTTGTATCTGTGATGTGCGGCTTGAATTGCGCCATCATCTTTCTCTGGTCTGCATCAGAAAACCCTGTACCAACCTTCCCGACATACTGTAGTGTCTTTCCCTCGTATACACCCAATAACAGCGAGCTGAAATGTTTGCCTGAATCTTCATTTTTTGTATACCCAGCTATGATCACCTCCTGCCGTTTATTTGCTTTTATTTTCAGCCATTCCTTGGATCGGAAATCGGGTGTATAAAGACTCGAGGCTTTCTTTGCAATGATGCCTTCGAGGCCTAACTGTTCGGCAGCGTTAAAGAATTCAATGCCGCTGGAGTTAAACACCTGGCTCAAACGAATACTCTCATCGCTAATCGGGAGCACTCGTTTTAACACTGCCTGGCGTTCAATCAATGAAAAGTTCAACAGGCTTTTACCCTCATACCAGAGCAGGTCAAATATATAAAACACCAGTTCACCGTCTGCTTCGCTCCGCCAATTTTGGAGCTGCCCAAAATTGGCCGCACCTTCTTCCGTAAGCACCAGGATCTCACCATCAACCACAGCATTGATACCTAAGTTTCCCAATGCCTTTGTTATGGGATAAAACTTTTCAGTAAAGGATTTATTATTCCTGGAAAGTAAGTCTGCGGAACCTTTGTTAATAAATGCAAGCGCCCGGTAGCCATCCCATTTGACTTCAAAAACCCAGTCCTCATCATCAAAGGGTTTGTCGACCAGGGTTGCGAGCATTGGTTTGATACCTGTTGGAATTTTCGACTTCGGTGCTTTTTTTAGCAAGGCGTCAACATCAATGCCGGCTTCCTGCGCGGGTGTTGCTTCGTCCTCTCCTACTCCATCATTCACTTTTTTTTTTGCTCCTTTCTTAGGAGCCACAATCTTTTGTTCACGACCACCTTTCCAAACCTTTTCACTCGTCTTTTCCATGGTGGCGATTGTCTTGCCGGATAAAACAGACTTGTCATCTTTGGTAATATCTTTTACGGAAGCAAACTCATCTTTATGTTTTATAAGCAGCCAGCCGTTTTCTCCCATGCCATGGGTTTTTACCAAGGCATACTCCCCATTTAATTTTTTACCGTGCAACTTAATTTTCACCGAACCTGCTTCGAGCTGCTGCAGTAAATGCGCCTCCTGCTTCTTCTTGCCCTTGATTTCGTCGATGGGTTCATAGGTTCCTTCATCCCATACAATGACAGTTCCTCCTCCATACTCCCCCTTCGGTATGATGCCTTCGAAATGACGATAGTCAAAAGGATGGTCTTCCACCATCATTGCAAGCCGTTTATTTTTGGGATCCGTTGAAGGTCCTTTCGGAACTGCCCAACTCTTGAGCACTCCATCCATTTCAAGCCTGAAATCGTAATGCAAACGGGTGGCATCATGCTTCTGGATTACAAACATCAATTTGCTTTTATTCGTGCTCTTTCCTGCTTTGGGTTCCGATGTTTTCGTGAAGTCGCGTTTAGCAACGTATTTCTGAAGGGTCATAATCCGGTGAGATTTAAAAGCGCTCGGTAGGAAATTACAAAGGGTGTGCCGTAACAGCGTACAATGCTTTAATCATCGGAAAGTTCGATCCATGCCGGCGCATGGTCGCTTGTTTTCTCCCATCCCCGAACATGTCGGTCTACACCGCAACTTTTGAGCTGCTTGTCAAAATGCTTACTTAGAAGAAAATGATCAAGGCGGAGGCCTGCGTCGCGTTCAAACGAGTTGTAGAAGTAATCCCAGAAGGTATAGATCCTTTCCCCAGGATGCAGGTGCCGTATAGCATCCCTCCAACCCTGGGCCGTCAACTTCTGGAAAGCCTTTCTGACTTCCGGCTTGAACAGTGCATTGTCTAGCCAACGATCGGGGTTGTAAACGTCTAAGTCAGTTGGCATCACGTTGTAGTCGCCGGCGAGTATAACGGGTACATCCGCTTTCAAGAGTTTGGCAGCTTGTGTTGTGAGACGACTGAACCATTTTAACTTGTAGTCAAATTTTAAGCCCGGTGCAGGATTACCATTCGGCAGGTAGATGCAGGCGAGCAGCATTTTATTATCTATAATGGCCTCGAGGTAGCGGCTATGCGTATCCGCAGGGGCACCGGGCAGCGTACGTCTTACTTCCTGCATTTCTAAATTGCGAGTTAAGATTGCCACGCCATTCCAACTTTTCTGCCCGGACCAAATAGCATTGTAACCAGCATTTTTTATTGCAGCTTGGGGAAACTTTTCATTGGGCGCTTTTAATTCCTGTAGACAAACCACATCAGGTGTCCTTTCCTTTAGCCAACGAAGCAAAACTGGCAAACGGCCGTTTATTCCGTTAATGTTGTAAGTAGCTATTGTCATTGATGCATTGCTCACAAGAATTATCTGCAGTATTGCAGAGGGTCTGTGGAGGTAGCGTGAAGGATGCAAAGGATGTGCCACTTGAATTTTTTGTACAAAAAGTGCGGGCCGCATTTCATGGACTTGGTAACGATTCGTTAGCCTGGCCAAAATGTCCAAAAGTGTCAAGGGGAAATTTATATAATGTCGGGCTTTTCAACGTGAGTAGCTTTCGGAATAGACTACACTTTAATACCTGCTTTAGAGGTTCGACCTTTTGAACCTCCGGCTCTTTAATGAAGTAAATAGAATTCAAGTGCAACAGACTTGCCCTAGACCATCCTTATTTTTTTTACAGATAAAGAATCGAACTACTTTGTTGAAACCTCGGCCTTCACGAAACGTCCACCTTTGCTCAATGCTTCCACGGACGTTGCCTTTACTATGATTTAAAAAAAATAATGAGTAAATTTTTCAAAGGAAAAGCAGAGGTGAACTAAAGACGTTGCTAATTTCACTAACTATTCCCAGCATTAGTCCTCTGCCTATCCCTTGACATGTAGTTGAAAGCATCAAATAGAGTGTT
>JAURWD010000305.1 GCA_030655145.1 Ferruginibacter sp. | reverse complement strand
CTGCCGGAGATGCGAATTCGGGCGGTGGCGGCGGCGGCGGGGGTGGTGGCGGTGGAACCATTTCCTTTTCCATGGTCGGAGGTTTAGGGGGCGGAGGTGGCTTTTTGCCTGCCTGCGCCAGCAGTTGAGTACTAATAAGTCCAACTGTCATGAACATAATTAACTTTTTCATGATATTTTTTCTATGAGACGCGGTCGCAAAAATTATCCATAAAAAAAATCCCGCCTTGGTGGCGGGACTGTGCAGTTGGTTTTGGTAAACAACTTTCTAAAGAATTTTAGACAAAAGCTAAAAACGAAAGCAGCAAGAAATGAAGCTCAAGTTTTGCAGGAATTGTTTTGGTATATAAGCAGTTTTAATTTTTTAACGTCTGTCTGGTATAAATGACAGCAACTAATTTGGTTGTGCTGCTTCGGGGTAAAAATTTTTTGTGATTTTTTTTTGTAACATGAAAAAACAGGACGTTCATGATTTACCGGGACTAAAAATCCGTGCACTTGGGCAACCTTAATCGTAACCAAAACACAAAATGAACAGCAAATAGTCAAACAAAGGCAAATACTTGCTGCTATACAGTAAATTGCAGCAATTTTAAACCTGATGTGGAGCATTTGTAAAAAAGAGTTGAACCAGTTTTTTAGTAATCTCACTGGTTATGTTGCTATTGCTCTGTTTTTATTAATAAATGGATTGTTCTTATTCGTGCTTAAGGACAGTAACATTTTTGATTTTGGCTACGCCACACTCGATCGTTTTTTCGAGTTGGCTCCCTGGGTCCTTATATTCCTGATTCCTGCTATTACAATGCGGTCCCTTTCTGATGAGTTCAAATCCGGAACTTTCGAGGTTTTGCAGACGCTGCCACTTTCACGCTCGCAAGTTGTTTTTGGTAAATATCTCTCAATCCTGATCGTACTGATCTTCGTTATTCTCCCAACTTTTGTTTACGTGCTTACCATCAAAAATCTAAGTGCTGAAGGTGGGATTGATTCAGGTGGAATCGCAGGAAGCTATGTTGGATTATTCCTGCTTGCAGGAGTGTTTGCAGCCATTGGGCTATGCTGTAGCAGCTTTACAAATAATGCGGTGGTAGCTTTTCTGGTTAGTGCATTTGCCTGCCTGTTACTCTATTTTGGATTCAACGCAGTCAGCCGCCTTCCGGTATTCCAGGGAAGCGGGGATTACTTCATTGAAATGATCGGTATTGATTTTCATTACTCAAGTGTAAGCCGAGGATTGCTCGACACCCGTGACTTGATATATTTTGTCAGCCTGGCGTTATTTTTCCTGTTGATCACGGTTAAAAACCTGTACAAGCGTTAAGCGTCCATGAAACGAATCTTCGAAAATATATTTAATGGTAAGATCTGGCTGCCTATGTTGGTCCTGGTGTTGATCCTGGTCAATTGGCTAGCAGGGGTTTACCATACCAGCATTGATTTTACCAACGAAAAACGATTTACCCTTTCTCCTTCTACCAAGACTGTGTTAAGGAATTTGGACAGCACTGTTGATATAACAGTGTTCCTTGCGGGAGATATTAAATCTGAGTTTAAAAAGCTCTCTAACAGTACTGCTGAATTATTGGCCAATTTTAAAAATTACGGCGGGCAAAACATTCAATATCGATTTGAAATTCCTGGTGAAGGACTGGATGACTCAGCAAAAGCAAAGGTCTTTGAGTCTCTCATCAATATGGGACTTCGGCCGACAAATCAAAAAGTGCAGGTCAAAGAAGGGGAAGGAAAAGACCAACGTCAAATTTTCCCTGGAGCGGTTGTGCGGTACGGTGACCGATCATTTCCCATTGACCTCCTACAGGGCCAGGTTCAAAAAAATACTTTCAACTCTGATGACATTCTTGATAAGAACTCATTGAACAGTGCCGAAGCCTTACTTGAGTACAAGTTTGCAAACGCCATTCAAAAATTGACCCAAAAGGAAACACCTGTCGTTGCCTATGCTTACGGCAACGGGGAACCTCCCTATGGTTTCCTGCCTGTAAATGATGTGTTCAGAACCCTGGGTGAGAACTTTATTGTGGACACGGTAAACATTCGGACGCAACCTTTCATTTCTCCGCAATACAATGCCGTTGTTATTGTAAAACCATTGAATGTTTTTACAGATGAGGATAAGTTCAAGCTGGATCAGTACGTAATGAATGGAGGCCGGCTGTTGTTTTTTATCGATGCATTGTTTGCGGAGCGGGATAGCTTACAAAATGGCGACCAAATCGCCTATGCCAGGGATTTAAACATTGGAGATTTACTTTTTCGTTATGGTGCAAGGATAAATCCCGACCTGGTAGCAGATAAACACAGTGATAAAATTCCGGTGATCGTTGGGAACGTAGGAGGGCAGGACCAAAAGCAATGGCTGCCATGGCCGTTCTTTCCGTTACTTCAACCCGGCTCGGAGCACCCGATTGTAAGGAACCAGGCAGATGTACTGGGGCAATTTGCAAACTCCATCGATACGGTTGAAGCGAACAATGTAAAAAAGACGATTTTACTTTCTACCTCGCTCAACTCCTACACGATGCAGACGCCGGCGAAAGTTGCGCTCAATAGCCTGCAAACAGAAGACGACATCTCGAAGTATTCCCGAAAAAACATTCCAGTCGGTGTTTTGCTGGAAGGGAAATTCACTTCACTTTTCGCCAATCGCGCCAGCCAGGCGCAATTGGATACTCTTGCCGCTTACAACATTCCATTCCTGCGGGAGGGTAAAGACAATGGGAAAATCATCGTGATCAGCGATGCAGATATTGTTGTAAACCAGGTCTCCGAAGTTGTAGGTCCGTTACCAATGGGAATGAACAAAGAGAGTCGGATTCAGTATGCCAATAAAGACTTTTTCCTTACCTGCACGGAGTACCTT
This sequence comes from Ferruginibacter sp., assembly GCA_030655145.1. Taxonomy (GTDB): domain Bacteria; phylum Bacteroidota; class Bacteroidia; order Chitinophagales; family Chitinophagaceae; genus Ferruginibacter. The sequence goes on along the minus strand of JAURWD010000305.1, from coordinate 21,443 downwards.
GCAAACAATAACAATATCCTCGCCGCGAAAGGTAAAGACTACACCTTACGATTATTAGACATGCAAAAAGTAAGTTCTGAAAGAACCCTCTGGCAGGTGATCAACATTGCGCTGCCCGTTTTGTTGGTTTGCATATTTGCAGCAGTTTTTCAATGGCGCAGGAAAAGAAAATACACGAAATAAATTTTGATAGGTGCCTGGTTTAATGCCGGCTTTCAACTCCCCGAAAATGGATTCAACACAAATGATGTACTTGGTTTTTGGCATTATAATAGTATTTGCCCTTGTACTTGATCTCGGTCTGTTAAGCAAAAAAAATACAATCGTAAGCCTGAAAAGTGCGCTGAAACAAACCTTCTTTTGGGTGTTATTGGCCCTTGCTTTTTTCGTTTACATGTGGTATGAAAAAGGCGAAGTAATTGCATTGCAATACCTTAGTGCTTACCTGATGGAATGGAGCCTGAGTATCGATAATATTTTTGTTTTTATACTTATATTTTCCGCCTTCGGCGTGAAACCAATTTATTATGGCCGGGTGTTATTGATTGGGATATTGATGGCCATTGTTTTCAGGATCATATTTATTACAGTTGGTGTTGCGCTTGTTGATCGCTTCCATTGGATCCTGTATATATTCGGTGTATTCCTCCTATACACCGGATATAAAATGTTCACCTCAAATGAAGACGAAGAATTTAATCCGCAGGAAAGCAAAATTTACATCTTCCTAAAAAAATTGCTTCCACTTACCAACAGTGATGGCGAGGGTAAATATGTGATCAGGGAAAATGGAAATAAAAAGTATACAAGTTTATTCGTAGTGGTAGTATTGCTGGCTGGCATCGACCTGGTATTTGCGTTGGATTCAATACCGGCAGTCATGGGGATATCGCGGGATAAGCTGGTCATTTACACCTCAAACATTTTTGCCGTTTTAGGATTACGCAGTTTGTTCTTTTTGTTAAGAGGAGCAGTTTCCAAATTTGATTACTTGCAGCAAGGTATCGCTATCGTGTTAATTTTTATTGGGGTAAAAATGCTTGCAGAACATTGGATCAATCAGTGGATGGATAAAAATATCCAGGTGCTGCTTTCCCTTGCAATAATCATGTTGTGTATCGGGGGATCTATTTTTTACTCTATGTACATCTCCAAGAAAGGTGTTCCGGAAGATGTGGTTGATTAATAGCATCGTTTTTTTTTATTATACTAAAATTTCAGTGATCAAAGGTTGATTTACAACGTAAGCGAAATACAAAAAATACTGGGTGCTACCTTGCTCGGCGCTGCCCAGGAAAGCACTGCCATCGGGCATGTTTTATTAGATAGCAGGAAATTAATCTTCCCCGATACCTCACTTTTTTTCGCACTTGCCGGACCCCGGCGAAGCGGTGAATCTTACATACCGGAATTATACGAAAAAGGCGTACGCTTGTTTGTGGTGAAAGAAGGTTTCACTATTACTATGAATGAATACCAGGGAGCTTCCTTTTTTGTCGTTAAGGATGTATTGGCAGCATTGCAATCCTTAGCTGCGCATCACCGCAAACAATTCGACATTCCTGTTATTGGTATCACCGGGAGTAATGGCAAAACCATCGTTAAAGAATGGTTGTACCAGTTGCTGCAGGAAGATTTCAATATCGTTCGCAGCCCCAAAAGTTATAATTCACAAACAGGTGTAGCGCTTAGTGTTTTGCAAATGGGGAGTGAGCATAGTCTAGGCATTTTTGAAGCCGGCATTTCACAGGCAGATGAAATGCAACACCTTGAAAAAATGATCAAGCCCACGTTGGGTGTTTTCACAAATATTGGCGCCGCACACAGTGAGGGGTTCATGAATATCCGCCAGAAAGTAAATGAAAAATTGCGGTTGTTTGTGCACAGCGAACTGCTGGTGTACAACGCCGATAACCCGGATGTGAATACAGGGGTGAACGCATTTTCAATGAATGTGCGCAATAGTCATGATTTGGAATTGTTTGCCTGGTGTAGAAAAGATGGAGCTGCGTTGCAAATTACTTCGGTAGAAACAATTGCGAATAAGACCACCATTAAAGCCAGGGATCTGCGTAAAACTGCGACAGACCAGGAACTAGTTATAAGCATTCCATTTACCGATGAAGCTTCCATTCAAAATGCCATTACTTGCTGGTGCGTACTGTTAACACTTAATATTCCAGCTGATTCCATCGCCCTCCGGATGCAGTTGTTAAAGCCAGTGGAAATGCGCCTGGAACTGAAGCAGGGCATTAATAATTGTTCTGTTATAAATGACAGTTATAGTGCGGACTTAAATTCCCTAACCATTGCGCTTGATTTTTTGGTGCAACAACAACAACATCCGAAGCGCACGGTCATTCTTAGTGATATCCTGCAGTCTGGAAAAGGTAGCCGGGAACTTTACGAAGAAGTAGCTGTTATATTAGTTCGTAAGGGAATATCGAGGTTTATTGGAATCGGGGTGGAAATATCCAGGCAGAAAGAGGTTTTTAAAGCGCTCCCGGAGCTGCATTTTTTCGCTTCCACCAGTGAGTTTAAATCGCAGTTTCACTCACTGCATTTTCACCATGAAACCATCCTGTTAAAAGGAGCCAGGGTTTTTGAGTTTGAGCAGATCAGTCATTTATTGGAGCAAAAGGTGCATCAAACAGTTCTCGAAATCAATCTCAACGCGGTCAGTCACAACCTTCGGGAATACCAGCAACTCTTGCATCCAAGGGTCAAGTTGATGGCCATGGTAAAAGCGTTTAGCTATGGGAGTGGTGGATATGAGATTGCCAATTTATTACAGTTTCATAAAGTTGATTATCTCGCTGTTGCCTACGCAGATGAAGGCGTAGAATTGCGACGTGCGGGTATCAGCCTGCCAATCCTGGTATTGAATCCTGAAGAAGCAACGTTCGACGTGCTGATCCAATACACCCTGGAGCCGGAGATGTATTCCTTTAACCTCATTCGTTTATTTGAAACCTACCTGGCCGCTTCAGGCTTAACGAATTACCCGGTTCACATTAAGCTTGATACTGGTATGCATCGGCTTGGATTCGAAGAATCAGATATCGAACAGTTATCACAGGTGCTCAGTTCTTCAACCAGGTTAAAAGTACAATCAGTGTTTTCGCACCTTGCCGCCAGTGATGCATCGTCGCTTGATTTTTTTACCGAGCAACAATCGGAGATATTCTTGCGTGCCTGTTCAGTGCTGCAAACAAGTCTGTCATATCCATTCATTCGTCATATCAGCAACACTTCTTCGATTCACCGCCATCCACACTTGCAACTCGATATGGTCAGGCTAGGCATCGGGTTGTATGGGGTTGATAACAACCCGGAAATGCAGGTGAAGCTTAGAAATGTTAGCACGCTTAAAACCACGATTTCGCAGTTAAAAAAAGTCAGGAGTGGGGAGAGTGTTGGGTATAACAGGAAGGGGCTGACGTACCGGGATTCCTTGATCGCGACAGTTCGTATAGGCTATGCAGATGGTTATCCACGCGGGCTTAGTAACGGGGTAGGCAGCATGTTTATAAATGGGGTAAGTGTGCCCGTTATTGGAAATGTTTGCATGGACATGACCATGTTGGACGTTACCAATGTAGCTGTTTCTGAAGGAGATGAAGTGATCGTGTTTGGTGAAAGTTTGCCGGTTCAAAAACTTGCGGTTGCAGCCGAAACAATCCCGTATGAAATCCTCACTGGCATTTCGCAACGTGTGAAACGTGTATATTTTGAGGAATAATCAACCCGACCAACTCCCTGGCGAGTTACCGCTGTGGGGCTAGGAAGTCGTACCCCGACAAGTTTAACCCTTCAACAACTCATCCAAAACATCGTATTCCATTATCTTTGCCCACTATTATGAAAGGAAGAAACATCGTGCTCATTATACTTTTAATTGTGCTTGTGGACCAGGCGTTAAAGGTATATATCAAGACAAACTTTTACATTAACGAACACCATAATATTCTTGGTAGCTGGTTCCAGTTTCATTTTGTTGAAAACGAAGGCATGGCCTATGGCTGGAAATTTGGCGGCGAAGCCGGAAAGATGATATTAACCTTGTTTCGCCTAGTCGCAGTGCTCTTTGGCGTGTGGTACCTGCGGAGTATCATTCAAAAAAAATATCACCCGGGCTTTATCCTGTGTGCTGGGTTGATTTTTGCCGGCGCCCTCGGAAATTTGATCGACAGTATGTTTTACGGGATGATATTTGAAGAAAGCGTGCCGGGCAGCCTTGCGGTTGCTAAAATGTTCCCGGCTCATGGATATGCCGGGTTCCTGCATGGCAAGGTGGTGGACATGCTTTATTTCCCAATCATCACGGATGCGCATTTTCCGGATTGGGTTCCTATATGGGGAGGAGATGATTTCGAATTCTTTCGACCAATTTTTAACCTGGCCGACGCCTCCATTTCTACCGGCGTAATTTCGATTTTAGTTTTCCAGAAAAGGTTTTTTAAACACAACGATTCTCCACAAACGCATAACACCATCGAAACAGGTGCAGTTGTAAATGATGACGTTCAGGTTCAGTAACGTTTGAGGGACCGACAGTGGACCAAAAGATTGATAAAAAAGAAAGAGCTACTGCGAAGTAGCTCTTTCTTTTTTAGCTGAAACCTAGTTAATTTTTCCAACCATATTTTCTGGAATTACCCAGGCATCAAATTCTTCGGGAGTAAGGTAACCAAGTTTGACCGCCATTTCTTTTAAGGTGGTTCCTTCTTTATGTGCCGTTTGTGCGATTTCCGCAGCTTTGTAATAACCGATTTTCGTGTTTAGAGCTGTGACCAGCATAAGAGAGTTGTCAACGTGTTTCCTGATATTAGCCTCGATTGGTTGTAATCCCACGGCACATCTATCATTGAACGACACACAACCATCCCCGATCAACCTTGCGCTGTGCAGGAAATTATAGATCATCACGGGTTTGAAAACATTGAGCTCAAAATGGCCAAGGCTTCCGCCCACGGTAATAGCGACATCATTTCCCATAACCTGTGCAGCGATCATCGTTAGTGCTTCACATTGCGTAGGGTTTACTTTTCCAGGCATGATTGAAGATCCTGGTTCGTTGTCGGGTATAAATAATTCTCCAATCCCGGACCGTGGTCCCGAAGACAACATTCGTATATCGTTCGCAATTTTCATTAAACTCACTGCAACAGTTTTCAGCGCACCATGCGCCTCGACAATTGCATCATGCGCTGCCAATGCCTCAAACTTATTTTCTGCAGTAATGAAAGGAAGACCGGTCAATGTCGCAATGTGTTTGGCTACATTTTCAGAATATCCCTCGGGTGTATTGATCCCGGTTCCAACGGCTGTTCCACCAAGTGCGAGCTCGCTCAGGTGAGCTAATGAGTTCTTTATTGCCTTCAATCCATGATCTAACTGTGATACATAGCCGCTAAATTCCTGGCCCACGGTAAGAGGGGTAGCATCCATAAAATGCGTTCTTCCAATCTTCACCACCTTCATGAATTCTTTACTTTTCGTATCCAGAGTGTTGCGTAATTTTTCTATGCCAGGGATAGTCACCTCCATAAGAATTTTATATGCAGCAATATGCATAGCTGTCGGGAAAGTATCGTTGCTGGACTGCGACTTGTTTACATCATCGTTCGGGTGCAGGAACTTTTCTTTATCTCCTAGTTCTCCTCCATTAATTACGTGGCCGCGGTAGGCAATTACCTCGTTTACATTCATATTGCTTTGCGTACCGCTACCTGTTTGCCATACTACGAGTGGAAACCATTGATTGAGTTTATCCGCAATGATCTCATCGCAGACCATGCCGATCAGGACAGCCTTCTCCGGTGCTAAAATTCCCGCATCCTGGTTTGTCAAAGCCGCTGCTTTTTTCAGGTAGGCAAATGCCTTAATAATTTCCTTGGGCATTTTATTAATGTCCTCAGCTATTTTAAAGTTGTCGACGCTACGTTGGGTTTGGGCACCAAAATATGCATCAGCTGGCACCCTAACCTCACCCATGGTGTCCTTTTCAATTCTATACTCCATATGTTGTATTTTTTGAAATGCAAAGGTGCGTAAAAACAACAATATTTCTGAGAGCTCTTCACCAAAGGGACATACCGGCAAATAGTAATTGATATCGGCGCAGTGTAGCCTCAAATTGCTCAGAACATCACATACAAGTTCATTGACAAACTTGCAACCGGGAATAATTACCTTTAAAACAACAATTCATATAAACCATCGCATGAACAGGAAAGAGTTTCTTTACAGCGCCGCTTCCTTAACGGTCCTACTTACCGGGGGCAAAGTTTCCAAAGCAATAGATGTTGAAACGCTGCTGGCGCAGAAGATCAAACTTCGATTCGTTGTAGCTTCGGACGGTCACTATGGAGAAAAAAACACCCCGTATGAAGAGTATTTTAAAACCCTGGTAAATAATGTGAATCATGAACACCAACGGGTGCCTTTTCAATGCTGCATTATAAACGGAGATATTGTTCACGATGACAAGCACTTTTATCCGGCCGCCAAAGCCGCGCTTGACAGATTAGAAATGAAATACTATGTAAGCCAGGGAAACCATGATCATGTTTCTCCGCAGGAATGGAAAAGTATCTGGGCGATACCAGTTAATTATTACTTCAAAATTAAGCGGAATACCTTCCTCATTGCAACCACGTCGAATGAAGCTGGTACTTATCTCTGTCCGGACCTGGCCTGGCTGGAGGCACAACTAAAAAAACACCATCGCCAGGAGAATGTTTTCATCTTCCTGCACATCAATCCGGGTAAATTGACTAAGTATGGGGTGGAATGCCCCCAGTTGTTTGAGTTGCTTGCTAAATACAAAAATGTGAAGGCGATTTTTAATGGTCATGACCACGATGAGGAAGGCGTGAAAATCAAACAGGATATTCCATTTTTATTCGACGCCCACTTTGGAGGAAGTTGGGGAACCTCGTACCGTGGATATAGGGTGGTAGAATTGACCGAAGATAATTCGATCATTACTTACGTGATGAATCCGCTTGAAAAAATAAATGAGGCTAAATTGTAAAGGGAAGCAATTTATTTACCCTGGAAATTTGCCTTTCTTTTTTCTAAGAATGCGGATGTTCCTTCTTTCATGTCTGCTGTCGCGAAGCATTCCCCGAAGGCGTCAATTTCTTTTTCAAAACCATTTTGGGAGGGATCCAGGGAACTGTTTACCGCAGAAATACAAGCACCTACAGCCAATGGGGCTTTTGTAATGATAACCTGTAAAACACTTTTTGTTTTTTCCAATAATTCGGCTTGCGGAACTACATAATTTACAAGTCCATGCTGCAATGCAGTCGGAGCATCAAGCATACTTCCACTGATGAGCATTTCAATAGCCCGTCCCTTACCAATTAGTTGCGTTAATCTTTGAGTACCGCCATAGCCTGGAATTAAGCCAAGGTTTACCTCTGGCTGACCAAACTTTGCATTTTCGCTCGCGATGCGAAAATGACAAGCCATTGCTAACTCACAGCCACCACCCAGCGCAAATCCATTTACGGCAGCAACAATCGGTTTACTGCAACGCTCGATAAGAAAAAAAATATTTTGCCCACGTAGGGCGAGTTGTTTTGCCCCAGATTTATCAAGGTCATTAAATTCTGAAATATCAGCCCCGGCAACAAATGCTTTACTTCCAGCTCCCGTAATGATGGCAGCCTTGATTGCTATATTTCCTTCAATTTCTCTTACCACTGTTTCGATGTCCGAGAATACATCCTTGTTCAATGCATTTAGTTTCTCCGGCCGGTTTATCGTAACAATGAGAATTCCGTTTTCGAGGCTAGTTTCCAGCGTGTTGTACATATTTTGTCTTTTATGAAGTCAACAAATGTACCGTCAAAAAATTCAACTTTTAGCTTTTGCAAGATAGATCGGTCTACAATTTCAACAAGCAAACTCCGGTTTTAAAAAACTGCTGGGTTGGGCTTACATTGGCAACAGGTTTATGGCACGTCTATAATTTCAATAGCTACCTTATTTTCGATTGAACCGGTACCATATTTGTCCCAGAATTTCACCACCACATTGTACTTTTTGTCGTATTCCATGGGCTTCCCCGTAGAGACGGTACATCTCAGGTATTCAGCGTCTTTCTCGTTATAAATACCGGAGTTCCCTTGGAAAAGGTCGGCCTCCTTAAGTAGTTCTGTACCATCCATTGCTGAAATGGTTAACGAACAGCCAATTGAAATTTTCTTGTCTTTCACCACGAGGCCTTTCACGTTTTGGTTAACGACGATAAATTTTTCTCCCAATGGAATCTGGGTATGTCCAAGCTTTTCTTCATTCATCACCAAGACCGATTCATCGGGTTTAATTTTGCTGTAAGTAGTGGTCATGCCGGTGTTTAAATCTTTACTCACTCCCACCATGGGTTGGCCATTACAGGCGTACAGGAGAATGCAAAGAATAAGACTAGCTACCGGGTGACTAATTTTAGAAAGAACGAACGGAAACTTTAAAAGCATTGCAGACGATTTGATAACAGCATGTTTTTTCCTGGTGTGACTTTTTGTTGAGTTTGAATGTAGCATGATTAGTATGGCTTTTTAGGTTTTTATTGTCAGTTCCTCCAAGTGCGAAGTTGTCACCGCGGCAGTGAAAAAAGAACTTTGCATGGGTGTGCCGGCAGCGTTATGACAAAAATGAAGAAGTGGGAAAAGATTCATGGAGGAACAGTATTCAGGTAATTATTGTCTGACAAATACTGCAACTTCCGATTCGAAAAGATAAGGCAAACTGCCGGATAAACTTTCACCATCAATGGTGAGGATGAAGTTTTTAAAACTCAGTTCAGCGAGTGAGGGGTTTAAGGACAGTTCAAAAAAATCATTTTTATTCGACGCGTCACTTTTAATGATACTGAACTCATCTGGAAATAGTGTGTGCATTGCGATAATAGAATCGCAGTTTGTTAGCGAAGAAAAGGCGAGGCCGTTGTTATTAGAATAGATCGAATCACGCTCTGTGCCTTTCATGAAGATACATAGGACGTTTGCCTGCAACGCAGGATTTGACTCAGTGATTTTGATAGTTGTGCCCTTGCCTTGGACACTTTGTTTCCGAATGGTAAAATCTCTCCCAGGGGTTTTATCCGAACGAAAGAAAATTTGTTTGTCTCTTATGCTATACTTTCCTTTTGCCATCCGATCAACTGCCCCATAGATAAAATAAAATTCAAAACTACTATCCGGCTGAAAGTTGAAAGCGGCAACCATCTCATGATGACCTTTCAAGCGGTACTCGCCGGTAATTTGCTGCCCCGTTATCATTTTTGGAACTCCCACCGTAGTTGTCATCAAACAAAAAATTAAGACTGCTTTAAGCATTGTTATTTATTAAAGTAAAACGACCATAGACAAATCGTCGGGATTATAAAAGATTGGAACAACGGAATTGGTTGCAGGTGGACGATCATCGTGAATGACAGCAGCTGTTGTGAAAACGCAAAGGCCCTGTGGTGTGATCATTTTGAAACGCAGCGCAGCCTGCTTATTCGCTCCAACCTTTTGATTCCGGCTCTGCCGCAGGCTTACAACTTGTGCAGTGCCCGTCTTTCCGTTTTGCAGTAATTGTTGGTATTTCTCAACAAGATGTTCCCCGACCATGGACCTGCCAGGTAAGGGAAAAGCATTTCGTTCTGCACCGAAATAAACTTTCAAACGTCGCCAAGCTCCATTGAAATTTTTCATCTTCGCTTTTTTTAAGTCTATAGGCTGAGTCAATAGTGCAATTATTTTTCGATTCACTTCCAACCAAAGCTTGAATTTCAAATCAGCCGTCTTAGCGCTAAGAAACGACAACGACAGGTACTCGGAGTCGCATAGTTCGCAGTTGGTCTGTTCTATTGAGAGAACGGTCGCTTCAACATGTCACAGCGTTATGAATCGATTTGAAAATTTATTAAGGAAAAAAGCCGGCCCTTTCAAGCCAGCTCATCTTTCTTACGAATTATGATCCCTGCTATATTTTTTCTTTCCCTGGTAACTCATTTATCGGGTAATCCTCAACGGTAGTTTGGTTGATGATCCCAGTCGTATGGATAGCAACAGTTCCGGTACCATTGATAACCACATCCAGTTGTGTGTTGGAAAGCGTGGTGTCCGTATTCACAGTTGCGGGTCCATGGATGTATATGTGTTGCAGATGATTTGCCGGGACAAACACCATTACCTTTTCTTGGTTATTGTACTCTAAACCCGTAATTGTCAAGTGTCCTTTATCGAACCTGACCTGGATTTTTTCTACCGAAGATTTTTCACCAACAATTTTGATAGAAGATGATGAGTCTGCTTGCAGAAGAACTTCTACCTGGTTGTAAACTTTTATAGAATTTACCGCTTCATCTATGTTCATTTTGTTGATCGTCACTATTTCCAGGCTGCTTTGCTGAGGAAAAGCTGTGGCTAATGCAAGGGATGATAGGATAACGAGTACTAACTTTTTCATGGTCATCTTTTTTTATGATGACACAAAGTTGCACTCGTTTCTCCTGCTATTAAACACAGTTCTGTCCAGAACGACTGAAGTCAGTTCTGAAATGTAAAAAAAACTGTATGAAGTGAAATGGCGAAGTATCCGGAACATAAAATTTAGACACTTCTTTGAAGGGTTGAAGACATGAATATTAGGAAGATCAAAAGTCGCGATGCTCATGCACCCATTCCTTTATGTAACCGGCGATATCGCTCGTGGTTGTGCCCGGCGGAAATAACCTTCCAACGCCGAGTTGCTGCAATTCTTTCATATCGTCGTCCGGGATGATTCCTCCGCCGGTGAGCAGAACGTCATTCATTTCACGTTCCTGCATAAGCTTTATTATTTTTGGAAAAATGGTGTTGTGCGCTCCGCTTAAGATGCTGATACCAATTGCATCCACATCCTCTTGCAACGCTGCATTCACTACCATTTCAGGAGTCTGTCTTAATCCAGTGTAGATAACTTCCATGCCGGCATCTCTCAGTGCTGTTGCGATAATTTTAGCGCCACGATCATGTCCGTCCAGACCAACCTTAGCAACCAGTACGCGGATCGGCCGCTTAATATCACTCTTCATGACAATCGTTTTGATAATTCTGTAAAAGTAAATGGTTTGCCTAAATTTATGCTAACAAGAAAATCATGAGATATAGAAAATTTGGCAACACAGACTTGACGGTCAGCGAAATTGGATTTGGCGCCTGGGCGATCGGGGGCAATGCCATGGTGGGAACAACGCCCATCGGGTGGGGGGCAGCCGATGACGAAGAGTCTGTTGGCGCAATTACGAAGTCGATCGATAATGGCGTGAATTTTTTTGATACAGCCGATTTTTATGGACTTGGCCATTCAGAAACGCTGCTCGGTAAAGTGCTCAGGAATAACAAAGAAGTGCTTATTGCGACAAAGGTTGGCCATAGAAACATCGACGATTCTATTGTCCTTGATTATTCTAAGGAGCACATTATGGACGCTTGTGAGGCGAGCCTCCGTCGTTTGCAAAGAGATCATATTGATTATTACCAGTTACATTCGGCCCGAGTAAATCACCTGGAAAACCATGCGTGCATTGAGGCCATGGAACTTTTGCGGCAACAGGGAAAAATAAGGCATTACGGTCTTTCATTGAATACATTCAGCCCCGCACCTGAAGCAGCTTTTATGATGCAGCATCATGTAGGAAATGGTTTTCAGCTCGTTTTCAATTTGATAAATCAGCGGGCTGCCCCGCTATTTCAAAGTGCAGCGGACGCAGGGTATGGAATCATTGCTCGTATGCCATTGCAGTTTGGCTTGCTCACGAGAAAGATTAAACGCGACTCGGTTTTTGGAGAAGATGATCACAGGCATTTCCGGCTTACCCCGCAGATAATAGATACATCTCTTAATGCATTAGAATCGGTGGCCTGGCCAATTTGCAGAAAATATGGGATCAGTGAAACTACCCTCGCACTTAGCTTTATTCTTGGCTTCGCCCCTGTAAGTACGGTAATTCCAGGGATAAGAACGAGCAAGCAGGCGGCTGAGAACACCGCGGGATTGGTTGTATTATCAGCTGATGATATGAAAATTCTAATTACAGCTTATGAAGACCATTTTAAAAATGTTGTCACCTTAATGGAAAAGCAAGGATGATCTTTTAAGGAGGTTTGGAACAGCTCGAGCAAAGACTTAAAACACCGCTACAGCACTTTTTATTCTTTGCAACGTCGAACCTTTTCCAATGGTTTCTGCTATAATAAAAACACCCGGCCCAATTTTACTTCCTACCAACATCACCCGGAAAATCATTTGCAACTCGCCCATCTTGATCTTAAGTTCCGCAGCCAATTCTTTGAATACACTTTCTATTTCTACATTGCTCCAATTCGAAAGGTCACTCAGTCGGTTGGATAGCTGATTAAAAAATGCATTTTTTTGTTCGTCCCATTTCGGTTTTACAGCGGCCTCGTCAAGAGATAGTGGATCAGCGAAAAAGTAATGTGACTGGGTATAAAAATCATCTAGCAAGGTGCAGCGATCCTTAACCAGTTCCATTACAGCGTGCAGATAGTTATCATCTTGAATGTCTAATCCCTTTTGTTCAAGTATCGATTTCACAAGTGTTGAGTAACTCGATACTTCGCTTCTCTTGATCCACTCATGATTGAACCATTTTGCTTTCTCGAAGTCAAATTTTGCTCCCCCCTTGTGTACCTTGGCAATACTGAATTTTTCAACCAACTCTTGCAAAGAAAAAACCTCTTGTTCTGTGCCATCGTTCCACCCAAGCACAGCCAATAAATTGATAAAGGCTTCAGGCAGGAAACCAATTTCCTTAAAACCTTTGGTAGCTTCTTTAGTGGAGGGATCTCTCCAATCCATTGCATAAACAGGAAACCCCAACCTGTCGCCATCTCGTTTACTCAATTTTCCATTGCCATCCGGTTTTAATATCAATGGCAAATGAGCCCATTGTGGCATAGCTGCCAACCCAAAAAGATGCTGCCATAGAAGAATGTGGACGGGTGCACTCGGAAGCCACTCTTCTCCTCTGAATGCATGAGAGATCTGCATTTCATAATCATCAACAACAACCGCAAGATGATACGTGGGCATGCCATCGGCTTTAAGTAAAACCTTGTCGTCAACGTTGTTTGTATCGAAACTAATTGAGCCGCGTATCATATCATCGAACATTACTTGATTCCCCGGATTTACTTTTATTCTGATAACGTAGGGGGTGCCGTCTGAGAGGAGGGCTCTCACTTCATCCTCAGCCAATGTCAACGAATTTTTCATATCCATGCGGACATGGTGATCGTATTGCAGGGTATGGCTTCCTTTGGTTTTTAAGTCATCCCGCATTTTATCCAATTCAGCAGAACTGTCAAATGCATAATAAGCATGACCATCAGCCACGAGTTTTTCTGCGTATACCCGGTAACGTTGCTTGCGTTCACTTTGGCGGTAGGGGCCATAAGCACCACCTTGCTGTACACTTTCATCAGGTACAAGGCCACACCAGTTGAGGCAATTGAAAATGTATTGTTCTGCACCATCCACAAAGCGAGTTTGATCTGTATCCTCAATTCGAACAATGAAATCTCCGCCATGTTGTTTTGCAAACAAGTAATTATATAAAACAGTGCGAATACCGCCAAGATGTAAACCTCCCGTGGGGCTTGGTGCAAATCGCACACGGACTTTTTTTGACATGCCGCAAAGATAAGCCCCACCTGAAACAATTTAAGGATTTCAGTAACAGGAAGCTAAACATCAGTAGGCTAAAGCCCTGAGAAAGAGAATACACCTACGCTCATAGTAGGGTTATCATTAAAACAAAAAAAACGCCTGCCAGGCGTTTCAAAATGGTGACGAATTTATGTGCTTTGTTATCTTAATAGAATAATACGGGGGGTACTTCCATCAATTGAAACCGTGCCAACCTTATCGCAACTACCATCTCCAAAATCTATGACAGCAGAATGATTGTTTCCTTGTAATTGAATACTTCCCTTGGATATATTATCGCAGATTGTTTTCTTTTCAAGTGGGATTGCGATAGAGGAAACCAGGCTTGCGCCATTGGAATTGGTAACGGTATGATTCCCGGTCACGGTGAACTCATCGTCAAACAAGTTCCTGGGAGATCCATATCCAGCAGTTTGCACAACATTTTTTAAACCACTATGTAACCAATACTTTCCATTGGGTGAGGTGATCTTACCCGACTCTATCTTGCGTTGCCAGCCTTTCACTGTTGCTGTACTTACGTTTGTCCAGGTTATGGTTCCTTCTTTTTTGAAACCTGTTACGTAATAACCATCAAATGTCATGACGGCTGTAGAACCTGGTTTGCGAACAGAATCTGAAACCACGATGTTTATTTTTCCTTTCCTGGCTATGCCGTTTGCGGAGAGGCAGCCCGTTCCGAAATCAATCACTACGGTTTTAGGAAAGCCCATGAGTGGGGTTACGGTAACGCTTGCGCATCCCAATATTCCTGTCGATTCAAAAGGTGTTGCTGGTTTTTGACCGGTAATGTTATTATCAACGGCGGCTTCCATGAAAACATCGTGGGCATCTTCTGTTAGGTTGTCCGCAATAGCCTGGTCGCTGCTTAGCTCAAAAGTAGTTTCAATATCTTCTTTAGCTTTGTCGTTAGATTCTGTCTTCTTACAAGAAGTGAAAATTGCAAAAAATGCACAAAAAGCGATGGTCACCGAAAGGTGGTTAGGTTTCATAATTTAGTTTTTTTTAAGGTTAAAATGCTTCATTATGACTTGTTAGATGCGAACAGGTTTAATAATTGTAAAAAAATTAATAATGTATTTGGTTAAAACGCCTTGGTGGCTGAAGAAATTGTACGGCCAGTGCATGTGGCAGGTGCCAACCGATGAAAATGTGATCTATTTAACTTTTGATGATGGTCCTCATCCCGTAGTGACAGAATTTGTATTGAAAGAGCTCCGAAACTTTAATGCTCAGGCGACTTTTTTTTGCATTGGGAAAAATGTCCAAAGCTATCCCGACGTCTATAAACGGATATTAGCAGATGGGCATTCGGTTGGCAATCATACTTACAATCATCTAAATGGCTGGAAAACCAGGGATGGTGCATATGTTGACGACATTGCAGAAGCTGGAAAGTGGATCAACTCAAAATTCTTCAGGCCACCGTACGGAAGGATTACCAGGTTTCAATTGAAATTGATTCAACGGCGTCAGCTGAATTTGAAACCAGTTATGTGGTCAGTTCTAAGTGGGGATTTCGACACGAGTTTGTCAAACGAAAAATGTCTCACAAATGTAACAAAATACGCTACCAAGGGTTCTATAGTGGTTTTTCATGACAGCGAGAAAGCAAATGAGAAACTAGCGTATACCTTGCCGAAAGTACTGGATTTCTTTTCCAATAAAGGGTATGTATTCAAAAAATTATAATGGTGACGCTTGTTTTTTCAAGGAGGGAGGTAGTTGTTAAAAAAAGAATGGGCCTGGGTAGAAACCCTGGCCCGTTTTTAATCCGTACCCTATGAAAACTGACCGAAAGGTACAAAGTTGTTTTTGAAATAGCAATAATATTTTATTGGAAATTCTTTTTCCAACCGATGTTAGCTTGACTCGATGGTTAAACATCCAAAGAAGGCATCCTGAAATTTTCATCCATACATTTGCACACAACAGAAAAGAGACAATGAATTTCATAGATACCCATTGCCACCTTTACACCGAAGAGTTTGACGAAGACATCAACGACGTACTTGAGCGGGCGGGAAATTTCGGCGTAACGAAGTTTTACCTACCCGCAATCGATCAAAGTTCTACCGAAAGAATGTTAAATCTGGAAGCTCGCTTTCCGGATCAGTGTATCGCAATGATGGGACTTCACCCCGGATCTGTAAAACAGGATTACAAAAAAGAACTGGATCATGTTGAAGCCTGGTTAAAAAAAAGAAGGTTTGTGGCAATTGGAGAAATCGGGCTCGACTATTACTGGGATAGGACCTACATGGCAGAGCAGCAGGATGCGTTCAGCGTGCAAATGGAGTGGGCCATGCAACATGATATCCCTATTGTGATTCACACCAGGAACGCCATGCAAGAAACAATAGAGATGGTAAAAAAATTCACACCAAAAGGTATCCGGGGAATTTTTCATTGTTTCAGCGGAAGTGTAGAGAGCGCCCGGGAAATCATTCGCCTTGGGTTTTACCTGGGGATCGGTGGCGTAATCACGTATAAAAATGCCGGAGTTGCGGAAGTACTGGAAGAAATTGACCTTAAACACATTGTCCTTGAAACGGATGCACCTTATTTAACACCTGCACCATTCCGAGGTAAAAGAAATGAATCTGCCTACCTGGAACATATAGTAAATAAACTCGCACTTATCAAAAATTCATCGCCCCAGGAGATAGCAGAGATTACAACTTCGAATGCACAAAATATATTCGGCACATAATGTTTGATGCTGTATTTTTGCCGTCCTGAAAATTGGAGACTTGTCCGAGTGGTTGAAGGAGCACGCCTGGAAAGTGTGTATAGGGGAAACTCTATCAAGGGTTCGAATCCCTTAGTCTCCGCCAATTTTTTCGAAGCCTAATCTACCTTTCATTGGTGGATCTCAAGAAATCTCCGCAATCAATCTCGCGGCCTCCCTTGCCAAGCTTATTTTTCTAAATTTGGATTAGTTATGTTCGTCAATGGCATTGCTAATTGCAATGAACGTGATCAGTTCGATCGTAATCATGTGGACTTTAGTATACCTTACAATTGAACCAACAAGGAGGGAATTAACAACCTGACCCTAAATGTATAAAAGCAAAAAACCCTTTCGATTAAGAAAGGGTTTTTTGCTTAAGGAAACTAATTTCTGATTATTTGATATCGATCACGTTAGCGTCTCCGCCACCTATCATTTTATCTGTTGTAATTCTATCTTCACTAACTCCCAAAGTTTCAACAAGGTAATTCTTAACTGCAGTTAATTTTCTGTCAGCGAGAGATTGTTGAGCTTTAGAAGCACCTGGATATGCGGTGATAGTGATTGTACAATTTGGACTGTCTTTCAATTTAGATGCAACTGAAGACAACATCGCTTTAACATCGGCACTTAAAGAAGTTCCTTTTAAAGAAAGACTTGGGTAATCAGTTGGACAGTTGTTACCGAAAGTACCAGACCTCATCAATGAATCCAAGGTAGTGCAACAGGCTGGTTCTGGGCATTTACCAACACCATCAGCATCAACTGGTTGACACTCAGAAGGAGTGATCATTTGCTTGTCTTTCCAATCAGGAACGCCATCATTATCAGTATCTCTTGTTACACCATGAGAATCAACAGGAGATCCAGCTGGAGTGTTAGGTTCTTTATCGAACATATCTGCAACACCATCACCGTCTGTATCTGTTTTAATTCCAAGAATGTCTTGCTTAATGGTATCAATTTGAGTTTGGATAGAAGAATTCATTCTTGCAGCTGGATTGTCAAACAGCAATTGCGGTTTTGACTGATTTCCAAGCGCAAATTCTAAACCTACAAAACCATAAGAGAATTTATCTTTTTTAGTTGTGCTAACAGCAACATCTGGATTTGCAGCCCAATATGCTGAACCATCAAAATTATCTCCGTCTACAAACTGCATACGGTAGCCTAAATCAAGATTAATGAGTGAAGACAAATTGATTTTGGCTCCAACACCTACTGGTACAAATAGTTCTTTGATAGTTTCGTCTGCATAGTCAACCTCAGTAGTTGAACCTCTTCTTACTATTTTCGGGCTATAACCAGCAATTCCAAGTCCAGCAGAAAGATAAGGAACAATGCGGTTCTTCTCTCTCAACCAGTTGATGTTACCAAGAGTAAGCTGTCCACTAAGGCTACCAGCATACTTTAAGTCAGTTTTAAAAGACGTAACGGTTCTTTCAGTGACAGGTTGACCAGTTCCGTAAGGCTCATCTTGGTTTCCTTTTAATGATCCTCTCAGGAAATCTGCCTGAACAGCAAACCAATGATTAAACTGGTAACGAAGATTGGCACCATAACCTAAGCCAAATTGGGGATTTGAAAAGTCATTGGAACCTCCGATTACGACAGATGGGCTAAGAACTCCCACGTTTACTCCAACGCTAAACTTCCTAAACTGACTTCCACCAGAAAATGGTCTGATGCTATTGTCGACAGTGGAAACAGGGGTTGCGTCCTGTGCGACAGTCATAAGGGCCAGTCCTAAAAAAAGACCAAGGATGGCAGTTTGCTTTCTAAAAATGTGCGGCATAAAAAAAAATTTCGTTTCTCAAAAAATGTTTTGTGATTGTTCGTGCAAATGTATAACATTTAGACACAACCAGTTAAGAATAATTACAGATTTTTTTTTTAATATAAAATCTATCAACGTTAGATTAAAAATCGTGCCATATCCTAATATTTTCCCAAAAAAAAGTTGAATGATGTGCTTATATAATCTGCAATCATGGAGCAAGTTTTTTGATTGATCACTGAGGTATGTCACGGACCCTCCAATTATAATTTTCCTACCCAAAAATTCGAATTGGAAAAAGTGAGGAAATAATGTCTCTAATTGGTGAAATTGCCAGATTACCTCAATTAAAAATTTCGGTGAAAGCGGAGCCGCAAGGCGGACAGGAAAAGGCAGAAAGTTCTCTTAATTGAAGAAAGAAACAAGTACTTTTGCGCTCAAATTTAAAAACGGCAGGCTTTTCTTACTATTTGCCTACTTCAACCTGTGTTTTTCTCTTAGCTGTGGCTGAGGGAGGCGAAGCCTTTTGCTTATCTTGAAAAAACCATGATTTTTTAATTAATCACCAATCTCTTGAAGTCGATCTGTCAAAATCTACACATATGCCTATTTCTCAACGACAAATTCCGACACAACCCTTTTTATCAAATTGCTGGGTTGCACGATTTTTATTCTGTTTTTTGATTTTGTCAAGTGTTGTGCAAATGATGTCTTGCACATCATCTAAAAGTGTAATTTATCTGAATAATTTAAATGACACGACACCATCCACCATTCGAGAAGCAAAAAACGAATTTGATAATGCCATTCAAAAAAATGACCAGTTGTGGATCACCGTTGGTGGCAGTAATCCGTTGGATTTAATAGCATTAAATTCTGCAAACGGGATTGTGCCAGGTGGTGGCTCAACCGGTGGCACTTCTTCTTCAAGTTCAATGATTGGGTATTTGGTAGAATCAGACGGGAAAATCAAGATTCCCTATGTTGGCAAAGTCCAGGCAGAAGGATTGAGCCGACTTCAACTTGAAAATGCACTGACTGATTTATTTAAAGACTACACAAAGAATCCAGTTGTCAATGTTCGGTTCCTAAACTATAGTTTTTCGGTGTTAGGCGAAGTGCGAAATAGCGGCAGATTTCCAATGGCAAATGAGCGTACAACAATCCTCGAAGCGATTTCTTTAGCAGGTGATCTAACGGATTTAGGCAAAGCCGACAACGTATTGGTAGTTCGTGAAGTAAATGGGACAAGAAATTTGGCCAGAATCAATTTGTTATCCAAAGACTTATTTAATTCCCCATATTACTATTTAAAAACCAATGACGTTGTGTATGTTGAACCTGTTAAAGCGAAATTCATTGCGCGTACGGGTATTCCTCAATATTTAAGTATAGTCGCCGTCGGATTATCCTTGCTAATCACAATCATCAACCTCAACAAATAATTATTCACATTAATTATAATGGCGACCAACCCATCTGTATTAAATCTTCCTGACGATTCTCTTGAACAAAAACAGCAGACCAGGAGAATCATTTTCAGGATACTTCCCTATACTCCAATCATAATTCTTGGATTATGTATTGGAATCTTCTCGTCATGGGTGTATTTGCGCTATACCGCCCGTGCATATGCCGCAAAAGCCCGATTGATTGTAAATGATGACACCCAACAAAAAAATTCCAATTTGTTGGATATTATGAAACTGGATACCAGGGATCTTTCTGCGGAAACCGAACGCGAAATGCAAATACTAAGATCCCGCGATTTACTCTCCACCCTTATTTCGAAGTTGCAGTTGAATGTTCAGTACGAGCAAAAGGGTTTTGTAATTTCAGGCCAGTATTTCAAGAATTTGCCATTCCAGTTGCAACTACTGCATCCCGACTCAGTTGAAACAAAACTTAGTGGAGAGGTGGAAATTGTAAATAACAAGGTGCGTTTCCACGGACAACTGTACCCGGTTGACACGTTTGTGCAGAGCCCGGTCGGAAAAATACTTTGGCACATTAATCAAGATTACAAACCACTGGAGAAGACGAAGATGAACAAGTGGTATATAGCTGTGCACCCGATTGCAGTGACATTAAACTCTGTTCAAAGGGCTTTGGCAATAAAACCGATATCCAAGCAATCATCCATTTTGGAACTTTCATACATTGATGCTCTTCCAGACAGGGGGGTAACTATTTTAAATAATTTAATCAGTATTTATGGGGTAAGTACCGTTGATTATAAAAGCAGGTTATCTGCAAATACTCTAAATTTTTTAGATGAACGATTGAGGCTGGTTTCAGAAGAGTTAAGTGGGGTTGAGAAAAATCTGCAAAGTTTCAAGACCAACGAGGGTATTGTAGACTTAGGCACTGAAGGAACTTTATTTCTGGAACAATTAAAAGAAACAGATACAAAAATCGGACAGATAGATGTTCAGCTCGATGTGCTGCGACAAACGGAACAGTATGTTACAAATCGCAATCGTACTAACAGTCCTGTTCCAGCGACTTTGGGATCGACTGACCCGGTGCTGATTGGTTTATTAAATCAATTATACCAATCAGAGTTTGAGCTGGAAAAAACAAAACAAACCTCCGGCAGTAAAAATCCACAAATAGAAGTGTATGAGGAAGCGATCGCGAAGCTTAAGCCAAGCATCCTTGCCAGCATCAACAATTTAAAGTTAAGTATGGAGGCAAGTCGGGATCGCTTGCGACGGGATAATGGTAAACTAACAAACACACTTGGCAAAATTCCGCAAAAAGAAAGGCTCTTACTCGACATAAGTCGCCAACAGGGAATTAAGAACGCCATATATACCTTCCTTTTACAAAAAAGGGAAGAGTCTGCAATCGCAGCGGCCGCCATCCTACCTAATTATCGGGTAATCGAGAGGCCAGAATTTGCTGGCATCGTTTCCCCAGTCCCACAAAAAGTTTATGGATACGGGGTCATGATAGCCTTGTTGCTGTTAATTATCTTTATATACTTTAGAGAATTTTCGAATAGCAGGTTGCTGTTCAGATCTCAGATTGAAAGTCGTTTGTCTGTACCCATTGTCGCCGAACTGTCTTTTCAACCTAACGAGACTGGAAGTCCGGTCGTGGTAGGACTTAACAATAGAAGTTTGATCGGAGAGCAATTCAGAGAACTCCGAACAAACTTGAATTATATTACAGCTATTACCAAGGATCATT
>JAURWD010000300.1 GCA_030655145.1 Ferruginibacter sp. | reverse complement strand
AATGATCGGGCTTCTTTGCTATCGCACTTGGTGAAATCGCGGTTGAGGTCGAGGTTCTGCGAGTTGCCCCTGAAACCATATTCCAGCGGCCCGTTTTGATTAACCCTTGAAAACCCATTGCGGTTAAGGCTTCCGCCGATATTGTAAACCGGTATAAAGGCTAAAGCCACATTGGAGGGTAGTTTTACTTTATTGAGGGCAATATCCCTTACTAGTAACATACTGGCGTCGATGCCATCTGGTTCACCAGGATGTATGCCGTTGTTGATGAGAATAATGATCTTCCCTGCTTTCTTCCACTGTTCAATGCCCGGGTTATTTTCATTACTCACCAGTACGAGGTGGAGTGGGTAACCTGCATCCGTGCTTCCCATGGCTCGCACCATTACTTTTTGAGAAACCTGGTCTAGCTTCTTATACCATTCGATGGCTTCAAAATAAGTGGTTGTTTCCGCTCCCTTTGTTTTTTCAAAGCGAGATTGTTGTCCCTTCGCGGCAAGAGAAATTACTGATGCCAGGAGAACTGGAAACCAATATAGTTTCATGAAAAAGAATTTGAACGTGAAAAGAAGCGCAATTATAGGCTGATTTTAAATCATAGATTACTTATGGCGAAAAAATTTGAAGGGTGCAATCTTCCGGATTCCCAATTTAGTGATCAATGCCGGGTAATTACCATCACGCACGGCATAACATAAAAAAGCCCGTCAAAGTAAATTTGACAGGCACAATATTGTAAGAAAAAGTAATTGATTACTTTGCTAAAGCATTGATCTTCAACGCAAGTTTGCGCTTCAAATTAGCAGCTTTGTTTTTGTGGATGGTACCACGATTTGCTAATTTATCAATCATTGAAGCCACAACAGGTTGTTTTTCGGTAGCGTCAGCTTTTGTATCTAAAGCCCGGATGTCACGAATCGCATTACGGGTTGTTTTACCATAATAACGGTTACGTTCGTTACGTTTGCTGCTCTGCCGCACATCTTTCTTAGTTGCTGAATGGTTTGCCATTGAAATCTTTATTTTTTGGGCTGCAAAGATAGGGTTTTGAATTAAGAAACAATGAATATCTGTTAGTAATTTAAAAATAATAGCAAGGGCCTCATGACCGCCCAAATCTCACCATGAAGAAAATTTTAATTGCGCTTCACCTGGTTTCTATCGGGTTACTCATTCCCGGGCTGATTATGAACATCCTCAGGATCGACATCACAGCCAGCTTTTTTATCGACATAAACCTTTTCAACGAGGGCAGGAGCGTGCTGGGTACGCTTGAGTCGCTCTGGCAGTCCGGAGCTGGCCTTGCATTTTTCCTTATCCTCATCTTTGGTTTGCTGGTGCCGCTCGGCAAGTCCGTAATCATCATTTACCTGCTGCTGACTAAAACTCCTGCGCAGAAATGGAGCAGGCTGCT
The DNA here is from genome assembly GCA_030655145.1 of Ferruginibacter sp. Taxonomy (GTDB): domain Bacteria; phylum Bacteroidota; class Bacteroidia; order Chitinophagales; family Chitinophagaceae; genus Ferruginibacter. Next base: position 8,237 of record JAURWD010000300.1, on the reverse strand, counting down.
GGCCTCAACCAGTAAATGGGCAATGGCGGATGTGTTTGCCGTAAGTATATTGATTGCTTTTCTCGGTGCCAACGCAATGAGTCATACAAAAGCAACGTTGGAGCCTGGGTTCTATTTTTTTACTGCCTACGTTTTATTGAGTGCTTTAATTGTGAGCCTTTTACCAAAACAGGATAATTACCCGCCTGTTAATCAGGCATAAATAACCGATATTTGCAAACGTAAAATTGCAGCCAACCGTTCATAATTTTTTCTACAATGAAGGATTTTCAATATATCACCAACTCGAGTCCCGCTTACATCGAGAACATCTACCAGGATTTCGTAAAAGACCCCAATAGCGTAGACAGCGAAATGCGCAAATTTTTTGAGGGTTTCGATTTTGCCGTAAGTTTGGCTCCTGGTACCACGAATGGAGCGAAAACAGCAGGTGCAGCAACCGCGACTCCGCAGGCAGGAACGTTCAACTTCGACAAAGAGTTGAGTGTGTACCAAATGATACAGGCGTATAGGCGTAAAGGACATTTGGTCGCAAAAACAAATCCCATCCGCGAAAGAAAAGATCGCAAAGCAAACCTGAGCCTGGAGAATTTCGGCCTCATCGAGGCAGACCTGAACGAATCATTTGAATCGGGCAAGTTCGTAGGAATGGGAAAGGCTCCGCTGAATAAGATCATTGAACATCTGCAAAAATGCTACACGCACAATCTTGGTGTAGAGTTCCGCGCCGATAACAGCAACCGCAAGCTAGACTGGATGATGCATGCCGTGGAAACCACGATGCTGCAGCCTGTTCCCCTCGAGCAGAAAAGAAGAATTCTGCAAAAACTGAATGAAGGAGTCATGTTCGAAAAGTTCCTTCATACAAAATATGTAGGTCAGAAACGATTTTCATTAGAAGGTGGGGAAACAACGATCGCCGCCCTGGATGCGATCATCGATACCGCCTCACTCAACAATGTGCAGGAAGTTGTAATTGGCATGGCCCATCGCGGCCGGTTAAATATCCTCGCGAATATCCTGGGAAAAACCTACGAGCAAATTTTTAGCGAGTTCGAAGGAACAGCCACACCCGATACTACCATGGGCACAGGTGACGTAAAATATCATCTTGGATTTAGCAGTGACATCGAAACTTTTTCTGGCAATAAGATCAATCTAAAGCTCTGTCCAAACCCATCACATCTGGAAGCCGTGGATCCGGTAGTGGTCGGTTTTGCCCGCAGTAAAGCAGATGTTTTATACAACAGTGATTTTGACAAAATACTCCCGATCCTCATCCACGGTGATGCCTCCATTGCAGGGCAGGGCATCGTGTATGAAGTGTTGCAAATGTCTGGCCTGAAAGGATACTACACGGGTGGAACCATCCATTTCGTTATCAATAACCAGATTGGTTTTACAACTGATTTTGACGACGCACGTAGCGCGGATTATTGTACCTCGGTAGCTGCTATGGTGAAAGCACCAGTGTTGCATGTAAATGGCGATGATCCGGAAACGGTGGTAAAAGCTGTTCAAATTGCGACCCAGTATCGGCAGGAATTTAACAGTGACATTTTTATCGACATGGTTTGTTACCGCAAACACGGGCATAACGAGGGCGATGAGCCGAAGTTTACACAGCCTAAAATGTATGCGCTGATTGACAAACATCCGAATCCACGCGAAGTCTATACACAATTTTTGATTGAGAACGGAGAACCCGATGCGAAAGAGCTCGCAAAGGAAATGGAGAAGAAATTCCTCGGCGACTTACAGGAACGCCTGGACGAAGTGAAGCAAAATCCTTTGCCATACACCTTTCAGAAGCCAGAACTTCAGTGGAAAAGTTTACGAAGGGCATCTGCCGCAGATTTCGAAGCGTCGCCTGTTACCGCCATCACGCAGGAAAATTTTAAAATGCTTTTTGACGGCCTGATGAAATGGCCGGCTGATTTTAAGCCGTTGCGCAAAGTTGAAAAACTGGTGCAGGACAAGGTTAAACTATTCACGGATGAAAACAAGGTGGACTGGGCAACCGGCGAATTACTTGCTTACGGAAGTTTGCTCTCGCAAGGATCAGATGTTCGTATGAGCGGACAGGATGTAAAAAGAGGAACATTTAGTCACCGGCACTCGGTTCTTTATGATGAGGCGACCAACACTGAATATAACAGGCTAAATCATTTTACTGATAAGCAACCGCCATTCCGAATCTATAATTCACTGTTGAGCGAGTACGCAGTCCTTGGTTTTGAATATGGCTACTCTATGGCCAACCCTAATTCCTTGGTTATTTGGGAAGCCCAGTTTGGTGATTTCTGTAACGGAGCACAAACCATGATCGACCAGTTTATTGCCGCTGCTGAAACTAAATGGCAGCGTATGAACGGTGTTGTTATGTTGTTACCGCATGGGTATGAGGGGCAAGGTCCGGAACACAGCAGTGCAAGGATGGAACGGTTTTTACAGATGTGTGCGGAGCTGAACATGGTGATCGTTAACATCACTACAGCCTCGAATTTCTTTCATGCACTTCGGCGCCAGCTTGCCTGGCCGTTCCGCAAACCGCTGATCGTATTTTCTCCGAAAGCAAACCTCCGCCATCCGGGAAGCTATAGTTTGGTAACAGAGTTTACGAACGGTGGATTCAGGGAAGTGATCGATGATGTTTTTGTTGAAGATCCCGCGGCCGTCACCAAGGTGTTGTTTTGCAGCGGCAAGATGTATTTTGACCTTGCTGAGCGCCAGGCGAAGGACAACAGGAAAGATGTGGCGATTATCAGGCTCGAACAGATCTATCCTTTACCCCAGGTTAAACTGGATGAACTTTACAAAAAGTACAGTAAGGCGATCTGGCATTGGGTGCAGGAAGAACCATTGAATATGGGCGCTGCTACTTTTCTCAGGATGAATTTACAGAACATCAATTTCTATATAACGAGCAGAAGTCCAAGTGCATCTACCGCCACCGGTTATTCGAAGATCCATGGCAAGGAACAGGCCGCAATAATTGATAAGGCATTTTCAATCTAATCGATCAATCTCTTGATAGCAGGAAGCCGGTTTTACCACCGGCTTTTTGTTGGCCCTACTACACTAGATTTAGCAAATACTTCAAAAGAAAAAGCCCTGTTATCGACAGGGCTTTTTTCAAATTATGTGATGGGATTAATTAATTGGTCTTTACTACGTGAACCGTTTTAACCTCGTCGCCGGTGCTTATTTTCAGCAGGTAACTGCCAGCGGCCAGGCTACTCATGTTGATGTCTTTTTTGTTGACACCTTTGAACAACTGCATGGGCACGTTCTGCACTTGCTTACCCGAAGCGTCGTTGATGGTAATTGTTACCCGGGCGTCTTTTACCAGGTCAAGGAATAAGGTCGCATTGCTTTTTACCGGATTGGGAAATACGCCAACCTCGAGGTTGCGGGTGTCAAGGCGAACATTTTTGATGGTGCTCAAGGCGAACTGGCCATCTTTGTCAATCTGCTTGATCCTGTAATAAATCGGCCCTTCCGGTTTGACGGCTGCCAGGTTGAGTTCAGTATACTCGTAGGTGTTAGTTGAGCTCCCGTTCTTTTTTGGTAAAAGGACATTTATTTTTTTGAAATCAAGTCCATTCAGGCTTCTTTCAATTTCATAACGATCTGTTACTGCTGATTCATTTTCAATCTGCCAGGTTAAGAGTGCATTGCCGTCTTTTTTGCTAACGTTGAATCCAAGGAATTTTACGGGAAGGATAATTGAGCCAATTTTTACGAAAGAGGAGCCAGAATTACCCAGTCCGTCATTTGAAACATTTGCAGCTACAGAAGAATAAAACAGTACTGTGGTGCTACTCACTGGAGTGCCCTTATCTGCCACATAGAAATTCACATTTGTGCTGTTGCCTCCATCAGGGAGCTGCATCAGTCGTACGTCATCGGCTAACACTGCAGGGCCTGAGAAAAAAACTTCTGCATAATTATATTCCACTCCTGCTGTAAATGTCGAACCAGCACCTGATTGCCCACCATCACCGCTGAAACCAAATACAGTGTAACTAACACCGCCTTGAGTTTCCGTCGACGTTTCTGGACTATAAGAGATTAAAGGGTCCAACGAAGTCACAGTTGCTGTAACTCCGGTAGAAAGTGCAGCAGGAATTCCAACCGCAAATTGAAAAGTGGAAAACTTCGCACCATTTAAAGTTGTTGCGGGTTTGAAAGTAATGTAAACAGAATTAGGTTGGCTTCCTGGTTTGATGGTGGCCTGCACCTGGCTAAAACAAGTATAATTGACCAGTAAAACGATGGCTATTAGACTTAAAAACTTTTTCATGCTGAATCTTATATTTAAAATGTCGAATTATTGTGGTAAGGCCTGTGTACGCGTTGCAGTAGAAATTCCACTAAGAATGTTTGCCAGCAAAAAATCTTTATCATTTGCGGGTCCAGTATATTTTGCCGACCGATTGAAATTGAGATCCCCTGCACTATACCCTGCTACGGTGGCTGTTCCTAAACCGCCTAGCACAGTACCCAATAGATAATCTTTGTCATTTGCCGGCCCAGTGTATTTTGCATTATTATTAAAATTGGCATTACCTGCCCACAACATATTCTTTCCACCCGCAGTGGTATATGCAGCAGTTGTGCCGAAAATTTGAGCGTCTGTTGCGGTAGTAAGGTCCAGCAGTGAAGCGGTAGATTTTTTTTCTGCCAACGCGAGGAGATTCGTTGTGGGATCTGCACTGATACCGAGGTGATTACGATGACGAACTGCCACAGTATAATTTCCATCAACAACGTTATTGAATGTTACCGGGCTTATTCCATCGACATCTACGATACTTCCATCCCTTTTTACCAGGGCACTTCTTGTTTGCAATATGTTGCTGCCCGGATTTGTTCCGTTATTTCTCAACTCCAGGAAAACCCAGTCGACAATATTGTCGTTGGCATTTGCCTGGTCTCCAAAAACCGATACAGCAGCGGACTCAGCAACAGGGTTGGCAACCTGTACAAAATTATATGGTGCGGCGCGATAAGGGTCTGTCAGGGGAATCAGGTTGCTCGGAGTCCTTAAGGCATCCGACATAACACCGGTCACCGAATTGTAAGCACCCTGTAAAAAAACTTTTGCCTTGGTCAACACAAATTTGTCCATTGCGTAAACGCTTCCTGTTGCAGCAGAAATGGGTGCGGAGACGCGGTTCAAGCCAGCATCGTGTGTTTCGCTTGCCGAAGTCCAATCTGTTCCATTATAAAAATAACCTCTCAGGTTTGATTCGGTTCCGGTGATGTCGGCAGTTACGTATTGCCCCGCTACAGTTACAGTCCCCGTTACGCCTGATTTGGTAACAGGCCAGTAAGTGGCCACATAGTCTGAGATCATTGGGGGACGATTGGGATCGGGAACTGCCAGCGCTTTTACACCAACACTCGCATTGGAATAAGTTCCGGTGGAGGATACAAAAGCGGGGCGGTAATTCGTACCGGTTCCAAGCGGTAATTCCACGGCAGCAACATCTGCAGTTAACAGTTTCACCAACTGCCCGTTCCCGTTAGTTTCAACAAACTTAGAAGCGCCCTGTCCACTCGTAGTGGCAAGTTCCGAAAACGTCAAGTTATTATCACCCAATAAGATTTTTCCATTGGTAAACATTAAAGCGGTACCTATTTTCAGGTTACCCGTTAAGGTTACATTGGAGGCATTGTCCATCTCGAGATTCGGGATAGAAAATCCCCCCATATTAATATTCTGGTTGGAAGTGCCCTTAAGAAGAATTTTTCCAGGGCCCTGGATGTTTGCATTGCTGGTAAGATCTCCCTGCACGGTCACAGTAGCACCAGCTTCAACAAAAAAAGTTGCGTTATCAATAACCAGTTGAGCGGAGACAAGATTCGACATACCCAGGGCAACCACGGTAAGAAAAGTGGGTAGTTTTTTGAGCTTCATAGAGCTTAGTTTATGTAATAAAGAGTTTTGCGAGATAATGCGTTAAAAGTATACGATTATTTTAACGTATCGAAAAATTATTTAGTGAGTGGGCCTACTTTTTAGTGATTCGCAGAACAAGGCCAAAATGCACGTAAACTTAATCGTGAACTTCCCCGGTTTGTGAGCAAGTTTTGTTGAAATTCAGCGCAATCCAGCACGTTTCTTTATTTTCCAGAAGATTTCATTAATAGGTTTAATTCACCGAAATTTGAGCAAATTTTAATATAAATGGCAATAGAAATAAAAGTGCCTTCTGTCGGAGAAAGCATTACGGAAGTTACCCTTGTAAAATGGTTGAAAAAGGATGGAGAATGGGTGGAAAGGGATGAGGTAATTGCGGAACTGGAAAGTGAGAAGGCCACTTTCGAGATAAATGCCGAACAGGCAGGTGCCCTAAAAACTATTGCGGCGGAAGGAGATACCATTAAAATTGGTGACGTCGTTTGCAGTATAGATCCTGATGCAGCCAAGCCGGAAGGCGCATCCGCAGCGGCACCTGCCCCCGAACAAAAGCCGGTGCAACAGGCTACTGAAGCAAAACCTGTGGCAGCACCTGCACAAACAGAAACACCTAAGCCAGCAGCAGATGTAAAAGCTACACCGGTCGCAGCCGCGATACTTGCAGATAAAAAAGTGGATGCCAAGTCAATTCAGCCAAGTGGTTCTAATGGAAGAATATTAAAGCAGGATGTGTTGCAGGCGCTGAGCAACCCTGGACGCAAGCCCGGTCTAGAATTGTTTGGCCGAAATAACCGCTCTGAAAAAATGAGCAACCTTCGCCGGACAGTCAGTCGGCGCCTTGTAGAAGCAAAGAACACCACCGCTATGCTCACTACTTTCAACGAAGTAGACATGGGGCCAATCATGGAAATCAGGGCGAAGAACAAGGATAAGTTCAAAGAGACACATGGAGTCAATCTTGGATTCATGAGTTTCTTCACCAAGGCCTGTTGTTTTGCACTGCAGGAGTGGCCGGCAGTAAATGCTATGATAGACGGCGAACAGATCGTTTACCATGATTATTGCGACATATCGATCGCCGTGTCTGCTCCCAAAGGCCTGGTTGTTCCGGTTATCCGCAATGCGGAAAGCCTGGGCATGGCCGACATTGAAAAGAAAGTGGTAGAGCTTGCCGGTAAAGCAAAAGAAAGCAAACTCACCATCGAAGAAATGAGTGGTGGAACATTTACCATCACCAATGGCGGTGTTTTTGGATCATTGATGAGCACCCCAATCATTAACATCCCGCAAAGCGCTATCCTCGGAATGCATAAGATACAGGAGCGTCCAATGGCAGTGAACGGACAAGTTGTTATCCGTCAAATGATGTACCTGGCGCTTAGTTATGACCATCGCATTGTTGACGGTCGTGAATCAGTGAGCTTTCTTGTCCGGGTTAAAGAACTGCTGGAAAATCCAGCGCTCCTCTTGTTTGGAAAAGATCCGGTAAAAAGTTTGCTGGAACTTTAAGATTTAATTTATTCGTAACCTACACGGCTGGTCTCCCCCCAGCCGTTTATATTTTACCGAATGAGCAGGTTCCACTCGTACATCAATTCTGCTACAACTATTTTGGAATCGTACCATGGCGATAAACCATTTGCCATTTACCTAAAGCAATACTTTGCTTCCAACAAACGATTCGGCTCCAACGACAGGAAACAGGTGGCGGCACTTTGCTATAACTATTTTCGCCTCGGCAAGGCAGCGTCCAATTCAAACATGACTGAAAAATTGCTCCTGGGAGCGTTTTTGTGCGAGCAGGAGTTTTCGAAGCTGCTCGATAATTTTAAACCCGAATGGAATGAACACATCGGTGAAAGCCTTTCTCAAAAAACAAACCTGGTAGCTGATTTTTTCAAGCTTACTGGTATTTTTCCGTTCCGGGAGAAACTGTCAGCAGGTATCGATCACGAAAGGTTTTGTACGTCCTTCCTCGTTCAGCCCTCAGTGTTTCTTCGCATCAGGCCAGCAGCGACATCTGTAGTAGAAAAAAAATTATCTAAATCAGGATTGTCATTTGAATTTATTGGTGATGATTGTGTTCAACTTCCACCAGCCACAAATGTGGAAGAATATCTAAGCATTGATAAAGAAGTGGTGATACAGGATCATAGTTCACAGCAGGTGCTGAATTTTTTGAAACCGAGTTCTTCACAAAGCAGTTTATTGAAAACACCATTTGATTCCTGGGATTGTTGTGCAGCAAGTGGCGGCAAGTCGATCCTACTAAAAGATATTTTCAACAAACAGGTTAGCCTCACAATTT